>JBDSAK010000341.1:0-10580 GCA_039922195.1 Mycobacteriales bacterium | reverse complement strand
GAGAGGTGCTGCTCCTGGTAGCCGGCTGTGGCATCTGCGGCAGCGACCTGCACGCCGTCGCCTCCGATCCTGGCTTCGAGTTCATGCGGCCCCCGGTCGTCATGGGGCACGAGTTCACCGGAACGATTGCTGTTCTCGGCGAGGGTTCTGCGCGGTTCTCAGTCGGTGACCGTGTCATCGCCATGTCCATCCAGGGATGCGGCAACTGCCTGGCCTGCCGGCGGGGTGACACGCACATCTGCGGCGCGAAACGCATCATCGGGCTTCACTACGACGGCGGTCTTGCGGAGTACGCCGTAGTCGCCGAGCGACACCTCGTACCCGTGCCGGCGGCATTAGACCTGGTCAGAGCAGCGCTGGCCGAACCTCTCTCTGTGGCCGTGCACGCCGTACTCGAGCGCAGCACGATCCGGCCGGGCGACCGGGTGATCGTCAGCGGGCCGGGGCCGATCGGCCTCTTCTGCGGCCGGCTGGCGCAGCTCGCCGGCGGGGAAGTGTTGATGACGGGCACCGAATCTGATGCCGCCTTGCGGCTGCCGCTGGCGCAGCGATTCGGGTTCAGGACGGTGAACGTCGACCGCGACGACGTCGACGCCGTCATCGCCGACCACGTCGGCGGCGCGGGAGCGGACGCGTGGATCGAGGCGAGCGGCGCGGGCCCCGCGTACGGCGCGGCCATCGCCGGGGTACGGCCCGGTGGCACGGTCACCGTCGTTGCGCTGTTCGCCGCCGCGGTGACGTTCCGCCCGACGGACGCCGTACGCCGGGAGCTGTCGATCCTGTTCAGCTATGCCGCCCGCTACGGCGACTTCCTCACTGCGCTGCGCCTACTCGAGGACGGGTCGGTCGACGGCTCGTCTCTCATCACGCCGTATGCGCTAGACGACGCCGGATCCGCGTTCGACGACGCTCGTGCGGGCGCGGTAGTCAAAGCGCTTGTGGTTCCGGGTCGTTGATCTATGGAGTTCCAAGCCAGTCCCTCCGTCCGCTAGTGGCTGCGCGTTCGGTCTGGTTGATCTGTGGAGTTCCGCCAGCTCCCGATCGGTCTGGTTGATCTGTGGCGGAAATGATCTTGGGTAGCGCTCGACTCGGAGCCGATACAGCCACAGATCATCCAGACTCCCGGCGCGAGCTTCACCCGCCTCGGATCATCCGGCACGGTCATCCGGGTTGGCGGCGCGCATCATCCGGCACGATCATCCGGACTGACAGCACGGCGTCACTGTCCACAGATCGCGTCAGCGTCGGCCCAGGTAATCCCGCGCGGGCGACGCTCTCTGCGTGGATCCGATCAGCCGGCTGGCCGCTATCGCGCGGCGCCAGCATGGACTGTGGACTCAGCGTCAGGCTTTGACGTGTGGCGTCACGACCACAGCAGTGCGGGAGCGGCTCGCCGCCGGCGATTGGGTCGAGATTCGAGACGCGGTCTACGGCGCTGCGTCGCGTCCAACCGACGAGTTGGGGCGGATTCTCGCGGTCGCTCTGGAGGCCGGGCCGCGCATCGCGATGTCAGGTGTTGCGGCGGCGTACGTCAGGCGCTTCCCCCATGTCGCAGCGCCGATCGAACTCACCGCGGCTGTTCCGCTGAATCGCCGCGTGTCGATCACCGGTTGCGAGATCGAACGGTCGCGGTGCTTTCCCAGCGTCGTGCCCCACATCAATGGCGTGCCCGTCCTGTCGCGTTCGGGCACCCTCCTCACCCTTGCAGCACAGGTTCCACCCGCAGTTCTGGTCGATTGCCTCCAAGAACTCGCCCGGCAGGGGAGCGTCCGCCTCGCGGACCTGCCTACTGTGCTCCGGCGCGGCCGCTCCGGCAGCGCTGCGCTTGCGCGGGCCATGGCCGAACTCGCGGCCGGTGGGGACTCGCGGCCCGAGCGGCGGCTCCATCGGGCGCTGCGTGACGAGGGTGTGGTCGGCTTCGAGTTCGGCTGGGAGGTGGTGCTGCGCGACGGAACCCGCTACCGGCCTGATCTGTGGCACGACGCCCTGCAGTTCTGCATCGAAGTCGACGGAGTCGCCAGTCACTCGATTGCGTCGCGGATGGACAGCGACCGGGTGCGCCACAATCGCCTGGCGCTTGACTTGGACATCGCGGTCGCCCGGTTCACTCCCGGCCGGATAGATCGGGCGATCGATACCGTGGTAGATGAGGTGCGCGCGGCCGTGTCGCGCCGGCAGGTCCCGGTGGCACCTCGCCGATACATCGCGCGCCGTCGGCCACGCCGCATGTCTAGATGATCTGTGGTCCGGATGATCTTGTGGCGCGCTCACACGCGGCCGCAATACACCACAGATCACGGCGGGCACTGCGGCGTCCGGACCATCCGGGTCTCCGCAAGACCGGTGCCGGGGTCTGTCATCTGCTCACCGTCCGGTAGGAACCCGTGCCGTCGGTAGAACGCCTGCGCCCGCGGGTTGTCCGTGAAAACCCACAAGAAGGCGGCCGCTTGCCCAAGCGCCGCGTCGAGTAGCAGAGCGCCGAGACCGCTACCACGAAGCGCGGCGCCGACGTACAGACTCTTCAACTCCAGGGGCGGTACGTCGGACGTGGCGCTCCAGCTCGCGATGCCGACAATCTCGCCGTCGAGCTCGGCGACCGCGGCATTCCGCTCGCCGCTGAGCCTGTTGCGCCAGCGCACTTCCCGGTCGGCCGCGGTGACCCGTTGCAGGTACTCGTCGGGCACCAGTCCGGCGTACGCCTCGCGCCAGCACGTCGTCTGGAACTCGGCGATCCGAGCTGCGTCAGCCATCATCGCGCAGCGAATGCGCGGTGTGGTCCGCAGCTGGCTGCCGCAATCGGCGAGCACTCGCGCCACGAACGACCGCTTGCCCTCGCCATAACCGGCGGCGTACCGGAACTCGTCCGCGAGCCGGCGCTTGAGCAGTTCGTACTCCCGCGCGAGCGAGGCATCCGCGCGCAGTGCGTCGCGGAACACAAGTCGCTCGTGCCACAAGTCACTGCCCGGCACCGTGAGGTGGAGGCCGTGCGTGTAGTACGCGTCGGGGTCGGCTGAGGACTTGTGAAACCACACGGCATCCTGGCGGTGTACGTCGTGCACGTAGCCCAGCGTTGCTAGCGGTGGGATCGCTTCCCGTGCCTCGAGCAGACTTCGTACGCCGGCCATCATGTCGAGGCTGGGCTTCGCCGCGATGCCGGGTATCGACGTAGACCCGATGTGGTGGATGCCGCCATCGAGCCACGGTGCGAGCACTCGCTCGAGCGATTGCTTTTCAGCTTCGAATGCGCGCGGCCACTCCGGGTCGTACTCGCTGATGATCGGGCGCATAGCTACGACTCCAGATGCAGAGCCGTGTCCGCCGTGCCGCTGGTCCAGTTCGTGAAGCGCACCGAGAGTCCGTCGCGCTCAGGCGCACAGCAATACGGGCCGGCTGTCGCGGTGGCATCGGGCGGGAACGGCGCGAGGCGGAGCATCCGCCACGGCTCGGCATCGGCCCGGGCGCGCACAGTGAGGGCGTCGCCCGCCCAGCTCGCGCGAATAGATACTTCTCGTCCTGACCACTGTGGCATGGGCGCCGTCGACCAGTCGGACATGCCGTGCATCGTGACGACCGCCGCGAGTTGCGGTGCACCGTCGCTGATCTCGACGCCCGCCTTCACCCACGTCGCCTCGTCGACGCGGACGACGACGCCCGCCTGGTCGTACAGCTCGGTGTAGTCGACGACGAAGGACACCTCGATCGCGGTCCCGCTCGCGAACGGCGACAGCAGCGCGTGCCCACTGTCGCGCCGGAACCCGTACGACGTCTGCTGCCAGAAGTCGCTTCCTTTCGCCGCGGTGACGACGAGTGCGTCGCCGTCCCTCACCGCAGACACCGGCGAGTTGAACCAAACGCCGGAGTCCCAGGAGTTCATGCCCGAGATTCTGGCAGCCAGCAGGCGCGGACCAAGGAACCTTTCCGCGGCCCAAGTTGATCTGTGGCAGAGATGATCATGTGCCAGGCGGCATGGACCCCAACAGCCCGCCACAGATCACCTGCGCTGCGGCAGCGAGCATGGCGCGGCGCGGGCATGAGGTTGAGCGTTGGGCGGTCGTCTGCCATAGTGGCGGGGTGCACATCAACACCCTGGTAGTACTTATTTAGAGCGCGCCGGCTAAGACAGCCAGCGCGCCAACCTCTCGTGGTTCCCACGAGGGGTTTTTTCTTGCCCGCTCAGCACCCAGGAAAGCCAAGCCCAGGAAGGCACCACCGATGGAGAAGATCACCGGCGCCCAGTCGCTAGTCCGCTCGCTCGAGCAGGCCGGCGCGAGCGTCGTATTCGGTATCCCGGGCGGCGCGATCCTGCCGGCCTACGACCCGCTCTACGACTCCAAGACCGTGCGGCACATCCTGGTGCGGCACGAGCAGGGCGCGGGGCACGCGGCCGAGGGGTACGCGCAGGCGACCGGCAAGGTCGGCGTGTGTATGGCGACCAGTGGACCGGGCGCGACCAACCTGGTCACCCCGATCGCCGACGCGTACATGGACTCGGTGCCGATCGTCGCGATCACCGGCCAGGTGCCGAGTGCCGCGATCGGGACCGACGCCTTCCAGGAAGCCGACATCTGCGGCATCACGTATCCGATCACCAAGCACAACTACCTGGTGCGCAACGCCGACGACATCCCGCGCGTGATGGCCGAGGCGTTCCACATCGCGAGCACCGGCCGCCCCGGCCCGGTCCTCGTCGACCTGCCCAAGGACATCCTGCAGGCGCAGACTGAGTTCAAGTGGCCGGCGAGCATCGAGCTGGCCGGCTACCGCCCGGTCACCGCCCCGCACGCCAAGCAGGTCCGCGAGGCGGCCAAGCTGATCATCGAGGCGAAGCGGCCGGTGTTCTACGTCGGCGGCGGCGTCCTCAAAGCCCGCGCGGCCACCGAACTCAAGGTTTTGGCTGAGCTGACCGGCATCCCGGTGGTCACCACTCTGATGGCGCGGGGTGCGTTCCCCGACAGCCATCCGCTGCACCTGGGCATGCCCGGGATGCACGGTTCGGTCTCCGCGGTGCTCGCCTTCCAACAGTGCGACCTGCTCATCTGCCTGGGCGCTCGTTTCGACGACCGGGTGACCGGCAAGCTGGACACGTTCGCGCCCAACGCGCGGGTCATCCACGCCGACATCGACCCGGCCGAGATCAGCAAGAACCGCACGGCCGACGTACCGATCGTGGGCGACGCCCGGGAAGTCATCGCCGACCTGGTTGTTGCGATCCAGGCCGAGCACGCCGCCGGGCGCACCGGCGACTACGAAGCCTGGTGGACCACGGTCGAGTCGTGGCGCACCGACTACCCGGTCGGCTACACGCATCACGACGACGGTACCGTCGCGCCGCAGTACGTCATCGAGCGCATCGGCCAGATCGTCGGCCCCGAGGCGATCTACGTCGCCGGCGTCGGCCAGCACCAGATGTGGGCGAGCCAGTTCATCAAGTACGAAAACCCGTACACCTGGCTCAACTCCGGCGGCGCCGGGACCATGGGGTACGCCGTACCGGCGGCGATGGGCGCGAAGGTCGGCATGCCCGACAAGACGGTGTTCGCGATCGACGGCGACGGCTGCTTCCAGATGACCAACCAGGAACTAGTGACCTGCGCGGTCGAGGGCATCCCGATCAAGGTCGCCATCATCAACAACGGCAACCTGGGCATGGTGCGGCAGTGGCAGACGCTCTTCTACGAGGAGCGCTACTCCAACACCAACCTCAAGTTCGTGCCCGACTTCGTGAAGCTGGCCGACGCCTACGGCTGTGCCGGACTGCGCTGCGACAGTGCTGACGATGTCGACGCAACCAACGAGAAGGCCATGGCGATCGACGACGTACCTGTCGTCATGGACTTCCGGGTCGGGCCGGACGCGATGGTGTGGCCGATGGTCGCCGCCGGTCAGAGCAACGACACGATCCAGGTCGCCCGCGACACCCGCCCCGACTACAGCGCTGGAGTCTGACCACCCATGAGCCGCCACACGCTCGCCGTACTCGTCGAGAACAAGCCGGGTGTCCTCGCCCGGGTTGCCAGCCTCTTCTCGCGCCGTGGATTCAACATCGACTCACTCGCCGTCGGACCGACGGAGCACGAAGAGATCTCGCGCATGACCATCGTCGTCAACAGCGACGACATGCCGCTGGAGCAGGTGACCAAGCAGCTCAACAAGCTGATCAACGTCATCAAGATCGTCGAACTCGACCCTGCGCAGTCCGTGCAGCGCGAGATCGTGCTCATCAAGGTGCGGGCCGACATCCAGACCCGCTCGCATGTGCTGGAGACCGTCCAGCTCTTCCGCGCGAAGGTGGTCGACGTCGCAACCGACGCCGTCACCGTCGAGGCGACCGGTACGGCCGACAAGCTCGCTGCGCTCATCCGCGTGCTCGAGCCATTCGGAATCCGCGAACTCGTGCAGAGCGGGATGGTCGCGGTCAGCCGCGGCGGCCGCTCGATGACTGACCGCTCACTGCGCGTCGAGCGCACCGCATAATCACCTACCCAAAGGACCGAACTCAGATGGTGGACATGTACTACGACGACGACGCCGACCTCGAGATCATCAAGGGCCGAAAGGTCGCCGTCATCGGCTTCGGCAGCCAGGGCCACGCCCACGCTCTGTCCCTGCACGACTCTGGCGTCGACGTCCGCGTCGGTCTGCCCGAAGGCTCGAAGAGCCGGGCGAAGGCCGAAGAGGGCGGGCTGCGCGTGCTGACCCCCGCCGCGGCGTGTGCCGAGGCCGACCTGATCATGGTGCTGGTGCCCGACACCGCGCAGCGCAAGGTCTACGCCGAGTCGATCGAACCCAATCTCAAGGACGGCGATGCGCTCTTCTTCGCGCACGGCTTCAACATCCGCTTCGACCTGATCAAGCCGCCGGCCGGTGTCGATGTCGCCATGGTTGCGCCTAAGGGTCCGGGCCACCTCGTCCGCCGGCAGTTCCAGGAGGGCCGCGGCGTGCCGTGTCTCGTCGCCGTCGAGCAGGACGCGACCGGCAATGCGATGGCGCTCGCGCTCTCGTACGCCAAGGGCATCGGCGGCACCAAGGCCGGCGTACTCAAGACGACATTCACCGAAGAGACCGAGACCGATCTCTTCGGCGAGCAGGCCGTGCTCTGTGGCGGCACGACCGCCCTGGTGCAGGCCGGCTTCGAGACGCTCGTCGAGGCGGGCTACCAGCCGGAGGTCGCCTACTTCGAGTGCCTGCACGAGCTGAAGCTGATCGTCGACCTGATGTACGAGGCCGGCATGGCGGGCATGCGCTACTCGATCTCGGACACGGCGGAGTACGGCGACTACTCGCGCGGTCCGCGCATCGTCAATGACGCGACCAAGGCCGAGATGAAGAAGATCCTGGGCGAGATCCAGAGCGGCGAGTTCGCCCGCGAGTGGATCGCCGAGGATGACGCGGGGCGTCCGGCGTTCAAGAAGTACGCCGAGGAGGGCGCGAAGCACGGCATCGAAGAAGTCGGCGGCAAGCTGCGTGGACTGATGAGCTGGATCGACAAGAGCAAGCTCTAGCAGATGACAGCCTCGCTCGATGGGCGCGAGTTCGTCGTGGTCGAGAATGCGGTGGGCGAGGTCGACGCCGCGACGGTCTTCTCCTACCAGGAGAAGGACGGTGTCGTGTCAGCGAGATACGAAGGAGGCGCGATCCGCCTCGGGTATCTCGTCGGCACCCGCAGCGGCGACAATCTCGACTTCCGCTACGTGCACCTCGGGGCCACGGGTGAGACGTCGTCCGGCCGCTGTCTCAGCCGCATCGAAGTGCTCGACGACGGACGATTGAGACTGCACGAGGACTGGTCCTGGGAATCGCGTGACGGATCAGGCACCAGCGTTGTGGAAGAGAAGGCACGCCCCGGAGTAAGGCAACCGAAAGGGATTTGACCGCGTTGTCCAGGCCCAAGGTTCTGATCGCCGAAGAGCTCGCCCCCTCCGCCATCGAGGTGCTCTCAGGCGACTTCGACGTCGTGCACGTCGACGGCGCGGACCGCTCGGCGTTGCTGCCTGCGCTCGCCGACGTCGACGCCGTGCTCATCCGCAGCGCGACGAAGATGGACGCCGAGGCGATCGCCGCCGGGGGCAAGCTCAAGGTGATCGCCCGCGCAGGCGTCGGCCTCGACAACGTCGACGTTCCGGCCGCGACCAAGGCCGGCGTCATGGTGGTCAACGCGCCGACGTCCAACATTGTCTCCGCTGCCGAGTTGGCGGTCGGCCTGCTCATCGCGTCGGCCCGCAACATCGCCCCCGCCAACCAGGCGCTCAAAGGCGGCCAGTGGAAGCGGTCGAAGTACAGCGGCGTCGAGATCTACGAGAAGACGATCGGCGTCGTCGGCCTCGGCCGGATCGGTGTCCTCGTCGCGCAGCGGCTCTCCGCGTTCGGCGTCACGCTGCTCGCCTATGACCCGTACGTCTCGGCCGCGCGTGCTGCACAGATCGGCGTACGCCTCGTGTCGCTCGACGACCTGCTTCGCGAGAGCGACTTCATCACCATTCACCTGCCCAAGACCCCGGAGACCGTCGGCCTGATCGGCGAGCGCGAGCTGACCCTGGTCAAGCCGGGGGTGCGCATCATCAATGCCGCGCGCGGGGGGCTGATCGACGAGCAGGCGCTGGCCATTGCCATCAAGGACGGCCGCGTCGCCGGTGCCGGCTTCGATGTCTACGCGAGCGAGCCGTGCACCGACTCGCCGCTGTTCGAGTTCGAGTCCGTCGTCGCGACGCCGCACCTGGGTGCCAGCACCGACGAGGCGCAGGACAAGGCGGGTCTCGCGGTCGCCAAGTCGGTCCGCCTCGCACTCAGTGGTGAGTTCGTCCCAGACGCGGTCAACGTGCAAGCCGGCGGCGTCATCGACGAGGACGTCCGGCCTGGTCTGCCGCTGGTCGAGAAGCTGGGTCGTGTGTTCACCGCGTTGGCCGGCGGCTCGGCGGCGAGCCTGACCGTCGAGGTGCTCGGCGACATCGCGACGCGCGACGTCAAAGTGCTCAAGCTGGCCGCTCTCAAGGGTGTGTTCGCCGACGTCGTCGAGGAGCCGGTGACCTACGTCAACGCACCGCTGTTCGCGGCCGAGCGCGGCGTCGACGTACAGCTGACCACCGACCCCGAGAGCCCCGACTATCGCAACCTGCTGACGGTGCGCGGCACGATGGCAACGGGTGAGGAGATCTCGGTCTCCGGCACGCTGTCGGGCACGAAGCAGATCGAAAAGCTGACCGCGGTCAACGGCGTCGACATTGAAGTCACGTTCGCACCACACCTGGTGTTCTTCTCGTACGACGACCGCCCCGGCATCGTCGGCACGGTCGGCAACATCCTCGGTGCGGCGGGCGTCAACATCGCCAACATGCAGGTCGGCCGGCGCGAGCAGGGCGGCGAGGCACTCATGGTGCTCACTGTTGACTCGGCGATCCCGCCCGCAGTGGTCGACGAGATCGTCGAGAGCATCGGCGCGAACTACGGTCGCACCGTCGACATCGAGGAATCCTGATGACGGGTCGGGACTTCGTACACGGACTCGCACTTAGCTGCCGCGCCGGGGCCTTTGCCCTCAGCATCCCTGGCGCGGGTCAGCTCATCGCTGAGACAACCTCTCATCAGCGAAAGGTACGTCAATGAGCGAACGCATCATCATCTTGGACACGACGCTTCGCGATGGCGAGCAGGCACCCGGCATCGCCTTGTCCGTCGGCGAAAAACTGGAGATCGCAGAGCAGTTGGGACGCCTGGGCGTCGACGTCATCGAAGCCGGGTTCCCTGCCGCAAGTGACGGTGATTTCGAGGGAGTGCAGGCCATCGCCGGCACCGTCAAGGGCGCGACGATCGCAGCCCTGTGCCGCACCAAAGAAAATGACATCGCCCGCGCGTTCGACGCCATCAAGGACGCCGACCGCCCGCGGTTGCACACGTTCATCTCGACGTCGCCGATCCACCGCGACAAGAAGCTGCGGATGACCAAGGAGCAGGTGCTCGCCGAGACCGTGCGCGCCTGCACGCAGGCAAGCGCGCTGACGAGTGACGTTGAGTTCTCCGCCGAGGACGCGACGCGTACCGAGCTCGACTTCCTGGTCGACGTCTACACCGCGGCCATCGAGAACGGTGCGACGACGATCAACGTTCCCGACACCGTGGGGTTCGTGATGCCGCAGGAGTACGTCGACATCCTCGACGCGCTCTACGAGCGGGTTCCCGGCGCCCAGAGCGTGACGTGGAGCGTCCACTGCCACAACGACCTCGGCCTGGCGACCGCAAACTCGCTCGCCGCGGTCCGCGGCGGCGCGCGGCAGGTCGAGGTCTGCATCAACGGCATCGGTGAGCGTGCCGGCAACGCGGCGCTCGAGGAAGTCGTCATGGCGTTGCGCACCCACGCGCCTACACTCGGCTTCACGACCGGCATCAACACCCGGGAGATCGCGCACACATCGCGCCTCGTCTCGATGCTCAGCGGGTACGCCGTTCAGCCCAACAAGGCGGTCATCGGTGCCAATGCGTTCAGCCACGAGAGCGGCATCCACCAGCACGGCGTGCTGATGGAGCGGACGACGTACGAGATCATGAATCCTGAGGACATCGGTCTCGCGGGCAACAAGATCGTGCTC
>JBDSAK010000340.1:0-3663 GCA_039922195.1 Mycobacteriales bacterium | reverse complement strand
ACTGGGAGCCGTGGCACTGGCACTCGAACCATTGACTGGTCTTGCAGTCGGGGACGCGACAGCCGAGGTGCGGGCACTTCTGACTGAGAATCACGATGCCTTCTCGCATGGTCGCCAACACCGCCTCGGAATACACCGTCTCGGCCAATGGCAGGGCGTCGGCCGGGTACTCGGTGATCCACGAGCGAGCCTCGGCGGCGTAGAAGAACCCGCCACCTTGCTTGATGCCGTCCTTGATGGCGCCGATCTTGCCGACGGTGACGGAGCCACCGAAGCCCCCGGTGCCGCTCGGCCACAGGAACGCAACGAATGCCGCAGCAGCGAAGCCGGCGAGGCTGACGCTCATCAACGACACCGTCGCTCGGTTGAAGAACTGACGGCGCGTGACACCCATGACCTCAGGGTCGGGCGGGGTCCATGTGACGATGTCGGCGTCGGGCCGTACTGCGACCGCCGTGGTCGTGCTGCGAGCTGCGACACCTGCCGCTTCGGCGTCGGACGCCGTGATCTGGGTGGTGACGGGTTCGGCGCTTCGACGCGCGGCCTTGTCCTTCTGGACGGTTTCTCCCGAGAGCGCACCGGCGCCGCGGACGTCGCTGCGACGAGCGAGGGTGAAGAACGAAATGGCGCCGAGGACGACGACGACTCCGATCGCGATGGCGATGATTGCTGCAGTACTCATGACTGGGGGGTCTCCTTTCGCAATCTCACAGTTCGAAGAACAGGCCTTCGACCCACGGAAGGACGAAGTTGAAACCGGGGCCTCGGAAGAACGAGCCGATCAGGACGAGCACCGCCCAGAACATGAGGTGCACGGTCATCAGACCGGTCATGAACTTGCGATCCTCCGGCTTGTTCGACGGGTTCCTGTCGAGGAATGGTGCCAGCACCAGAGCGATCAGGCCCACACCAGGCAGCGTGACACCCGCCACCATGGGGTGGAAGTAGGTCAGCAGCTCCTGCAGACCGAGAAAGTACCAGGGCGCCTTCGACGGGTTCGGAGTCTGATTCGTGTTGGCGAGCTGCAGCAGCGGAGCATGCACGAACACCGAGAAGATGAACACGAACACCGTCATCGCGAGCGCCGAGACGAACTCGGCGGCCAGCAGGTGCGGCCAGGTGTGCACCTTGTCGACCGGCGTGGCCTTGACGTCCTGGATCGAACCGGACTTGACCACGGTGAGCAGACGCTGGGTGTGTCCACCAGGGCCGGCGCCGACCGGCACCCCGCCACCAAGCGCAGGTGCTGCAACGACGGCGCCGACCTTCTCGGCCAAGGCAACAGCACCGCCGCCCGCGGGAGCCTCGTCGGCGGTCCCGCCGGCCTTGGCAGCTTTGGCTGCCTTGCTTCGCTGGAGCAGCGCCTCGGGAATACGCGAGTCGGACGGGGCGGCCTGAGCAGCCGCAGGCTCGGACGCGGCGGGAGCCTCGTCGGCAGACTTCTCGCGAGCGGCCTGCGCTCGCTTGAGGAGATGCTCTGGGATCTCGGTCATGGAATTACCTCACGCTCCAGTCAACAGGGCACATCACAACGGACCCGAAATTCCGCCGTCCTTGCGGACACGCCAGAAGTGGATCGCCATGAAGATCACGATCACGAACGGCAGGAACAACACGTGCAACACATACCATCGTAGGAGCGTTTCCGACCCGATCTCAGCGCCGCCGAGCAAGACGAACCGGACCTCCTCGCCGAACACCGGCGTGTAGCCCATCATGTTCGTGCCGACGGTGACCGCCCAGAGCGCCAACTGGTCCCACGGCAACAGGTATCCGGTGAACGACAGCAGCAGCGTGAGGGTGAGCAGGATAACGCCGATGATCCAGTTGAACTCGCGGGGTGCCTTGTAGGCGCCGTGGTAGAAGACACGGGCCATGTGGAGGAACACGGTGAGCACCATCAGGTGAGCGCCCCATCGATGCATGTTGCGCACCAGCAACCCGAAGGTCACCGAGGTCTGCAGGTTCTGGATGTCGTTCCACGCCGCCGTTGCCTCGGGCCGGTAGAAGAACATCAAGAAGATGCCGGTGACCGTGAGCAGGATGAAGAGGAAGAAGCTGAGCCCGCCGAGACAGAGCGTGTAGCTGACCTTGACCGCGTGGCGCTTCACCTTCACCGGGTGCAGGTGGTACAGCACCGAGTTCATGATGACGTAGCTGCGGTTACGCGGGCTGTCGGTGTAGCCCTTGCGGAAGATCGAGCCGGGCCGGAAGATCGAACTCCAGGCCTGGCTGCCCTGTACCGAGCCGACCGTGCTGTTCACACGATCCTTGATCGTGGGGCGGGGTTTGTCGTCGATGATCTTTGCCATGATTCTCAGAGCCTCATGCCGTAGCCGTAGCCGTGGTTGTTGGTGCGGACGTGGGAGTTGCCGGCGGCGGTCGCTGTGCCCGCCTTTCCGAGGATGATGACACCGGTCGGGCACCGGTCGACGCAGAGCGCGCACCGGGTGCAGATGTCGTCGTCGATCGTGAACATGAACGCATCGGAGGGATCGGTTCCCGGCTGCTCGGTGCCCTCGGCTTCGACGACCGCATCGACCGACACCATGTGGATGCACTTCCAGGGGCAGATGTCGACGCAGCCCTCGCAGGCGATGCACTCGCTCTGGTCGATGTGGATGAACTGTTTCGGCTTGACAGCCTTGGACAGGTAGTCCGCGTCGACTTCCACCAGGGTGTACGCGTCGGTGTAGGGCATCATCGGTGGGTTGGCGTCAGTCCTCGCCATCGGTCACGCCTTCCTCACGAGCGGGCGACCGTAGGTGGACACAGGGAGTTCCTTGGGCTTGACGTCGCCACGCTTCTGCCACCAGACGGCGATGAAGATGTACATGGCGAACAGCACGGCGTGCAGCAGCACGACGACGGTGTCGCGGACTGCTTGGTACTGGAGCGTGATCGGGTTCCAACCACCGGCCGACTCAGGCTTCAAGATGTCGAACGGTCCGAAGATGATCTTGTCCTTCGACCAGCCCAGATCCTTGTCGGCGTGGTCGATGAACTGGTGGGGCAGCATGCCGAATGCCAGGAACAGCACGCCGAACATGTACGTCGAGGCGAGCATCGCCTCGCCCCACGAGAACGGGGTTCCCACCGGACGACGCTTGCCGTACGGGATGATCGCAAACGACAACACGAGCGTCGCGAAGAGAGCAGTCAGGAAGGCCTGATTCATCCCTGGCCACTCGAGTGGAGCGATTGCGATCATGCGTACGGGAGTTCCTGTCGTGATGAAGTCTGTCGATGACGCTCGGGCCGAATCGGTCCATCGATCACTCGATGACCCGGAGGTTCGTCAGCAAATTGTAGTCGTCGGCGCCAGATGTGAGAAGTCTGGCACGCAAGTGCCGCGAGTTCGCGAGGTTGTGCGTAAGTGCACCCCGAACGATCCGAGACAGATTCCCAGTTCGCGTCCATAGCCATCTATCATTTGCGCCGTGACCGAGATCCCCGAACATCTCCTGAAGCGGTCGCGCGAGCGGCGCTCCGCAGTGGGCCAAGGTGGCGAGGCCGCCGCCGATGCGCCCGGCGACGCCGGCACCACCTCGAACCTGCCGGCCACCACCGCCGCAGCGGCTGTGCCGGCGACTGCCCCGGCGGCATCGGGCCCGCCAGCCCGCACCGCCGCTCCCGCCCCCTCCGCTCCCCCGGCACCCAAGC
>JBDSAK010000339.1:0-12475 GCA_039922195.1 Mycobacteriales bacterium | reverse complement strand
GGCGCACGACCCGACGCAGGAGATGCGGCAGGGCAACGACGTCGGCACGCAGTACCGATCGGCGATCTACACCACCTCCGACGAGCAGCGCGCGTTGGTCGAGGCGACGGCGATGTCGTTCGGCGACGCGCTGCGGCGCGCCGGCTACGGCGCGATCGCGACCGACATCGCTCCGCTGGGGGAGTACTACTTCGCCGAGGACTACCACCAGCAGTACCTGGCGAAGGTGCCCCACGGCTACTGCGGCCTCGCCGGGACCGGCCAGGTTTGTAGCGTAGGAGTCGCGAAAACCAGCTGATCCACACCTTGTGAGCGCCGCTGATGGCAAGCGAGCACGGCGTACGAGGTCGAGGGCTCGCCGGCAGTGCGTGGACCGCGGAGAGCTAGCTGCGTGCCTTCCGCAGCTTCGTGATTTTCGCCGGGTCACCGAGGTCGCGCGTGTTCTGGCGCTCGGCGGCAGCGGATCGACGGTCGGCGCCCGGGACGGCCGGCCGACCCGGCGTCGCTGCGGATGCAGTGGGCTTCGTCGGGTGGGCGGGTTTGGTCGGGTTTGCAGCTTGCGACGGCCGAGGGGCGTCGGACTTCGATGCGTCGGATTTTCCGGGGCTCGCCGGCTTGCCAGGATCGCTCGGGCGCCCGTTGCCGTTGTTCGTCTTCGGCGCGTCGACGTCCTTGTCCGGGTCGATGTGCTTCTGCTTGTCGTGGCCGTGGTGTCGTGCCTTCTCACGAACGATCTCGCCGATGCCGCCCCCGCCCTTTGGCCTCGGGATCTCCCACGGAGTAACAGTCTTGACCGCGGTCGAGAGCTTCTCCTGGATCGGGTCGGGCAGCGCGCCTGCAGCAGCGGCAGCGGACGTGACGCTCACCACTGCGACCGCCGCAATCACACCGACCTTCACCGTCCGACGCGCAGATCTCGCCCACGAGATGGCGGCGGCCCAGCTCACAGCGGGAGCCGCGCGACGCAGATGGCTGACGGGCGCCGCTACCGGCGCCGGGGGCAATCCCTGCGCCAGCAGGGTTGCGAGGGCCGCGCTCGGCCGGGCCGCAGCGGTGGCAGAGAATCGAAGGTCCTCGACCAGAGCTACGACCGGGTCGAGCTCCGGCCGGTCGGCGGGCGCGCTTCCGCGCAGCACGAGGTCGAAGTCACGGTCATCGCGATCAAGGTTTCTCAGCATGTCAATCTGGTCATCGCCGAAAAGGCTCACAGGGATACGCCCTCCCGCTCGATCCGCTTGCGCAAGGCAGCGAGCGCCCGCCGCTGGAGTGCTTTGACCGCGCCTTCGCTCTTGCCGAGTGTCTCGGCGATCGCCTCGATCGTGAGGTCACCGAGGATCCTGAGCAGAAGGACATCGCGCTGATCCGGCGGGAGATCGCTGAGCATGTCTCGGACCCGCTCGGTCGCGAGTGCTGTCAGCGCTTCATCCTCGCTGCTGGGGGCGGTGCGGGCGTCTTGGTCGCCGACGTACGGCGCCGTCTGCGGTCGGCGGGACTGCTGGCGATAGGCGTCGACCAATCGGCGGTGCGCGATGGTGAACAGCCACGCCCGGAAATTCGCCTCGTCGCCGGTGAAGTCGCGCAACGCCGTGAATGCCGACAGGAAGACTTCGCTGGTCACGTCCTCGGGATCGGGTGCGCCTCGAGTTCGGCAGTAGGCCAGCACCGTCCCGCTCAGCTCCGCGTACAGCCGCTGGAGCGCCCACGGCGCCCCGGATTGGGCGGCAGCGAGCACTTCGGGGAACGAGACGATTGCCGTCAGCGCTACTCCTGGACACATTTGGACATCTTCGGCAGGCGGACCCGACCGGGTTAGCTGCCGTACTGGAAAAGCGTGCTCTGAGGCCGTTGAGCTCACTTCGCCGGTGGGGCGTACTCCATGAAGTTACCGGCATCACGTGTCGATGACCCAACATGGGCGTTGTTCGGGAGATCTTGCTGGCGGGACTCATCAGCGGTGGCGTCGGTCTACTTCTGAGTGTCCTGTACCTGGGTGTCCGCGTCGCCGTTCGAATCGGGCGGGAAGGCCCCGTCCCAGAATTCGGAAGCCCGTTGAGCTACCGGATCACGGTGCCCGCAGGAATTGACGGAAGACCCGGTGAAACGTTCCTCGCGCCGAGCGAATCCCGCTACATCGGCGTCATCAACTCGGACGCCAGCCGAAGCGACTGCGCGGTGCGCTTGGGACCGGGAAGCCGACTGCTGGTCGTTTGTTTCGGCCCGGTAGCCGCTCGGGGGACGGCCGCCGACTCCGCGGCGTATTCAATCGAGGCGATGCAGCGGCGCGGCGCGGCGAAGTGCACGATTCCTCCGACCCCCACGAAGTTCGCCGGGCTGCCGGCCACGACGTACACCCTCCACCTTCGAGGGGGGCGAATCCTGCACGAACTCAAGTTCGAGCACAACGGCTGGTTGTACGGCGTCGGCATTTTGACCCGCGAAGAGCACAGCGCCGCTGCCCGTGAACAGGCCGGCGCGATCCTGCGAACCTGGCAGTGGTTGGACGGCTCGAGACCGTCGGCGGCGCAGGTCTCGACGGGTGCGGTGTCACTGATCCGGCCGACGTAGCTAACGCGGGTCGTTGACGACCCGGGTCAGCACTTTGAACTGGCACTGCGAGTAGAACGCGCCAGCGGGGTGGTAGAGCTTCACGGCCATCTTGTGCGCGTTGCAATAGCCGTAGTTGAGCCCGGCCGGCGCCGGCTCGAACATCGCGCACCCCCGACAGTCACGCTTGCGCTCATTCGTGCGCTCGGCGCGCTCGGCGAGCGTGAGCCTGGCAAACAGTGGCTCGGCGATCTCTTCCGGGATGAGTTCTGCACTCACGCGGACACACCTTCCAGCTCTGCGAGGTCCTCACCCGAGCGAGCGACGGGGAGGCCGGCGAGTTCGTCTCCGTGACCGGCCAGGTCCGGCAACGCCAGGCAACCGGCTGCTGCGACCAGCGCCACGAGGGCCATCGAGGCGAAGAACGCGGTCGATCCCCACAGCGCCAGGATCGTCAGGAAGCAGAGGGCGCCGAGGTTGCCGTAGGCGCCGACCATCCCCGAGATCTGCCCGGTCGATCGGGCGTTGATCAGCGGTACGACGGCGAATGTAGCTCCCGCGCCGGCTTCGACCAGGACGGCCACGATCACCAGCACCACGGCCACCGCCGCGAGCGGCCAGAGGTCCATGGCGAGGATCAGTCCGCCGTAGCCGGCGGCGAGCGCGATCAGCAACACCAGCAGGACATTGCGCCGGCTCCCGACGCGGTCGCTGACGATGCCGCCGGCAGGCCGGGACGTGAGGTTCATGAACGGGTACAAGCCGGCGAGCAGTCCCGCTGCGACGCCACCGAGACCGAACCGGTTCGCGAGGTAGAGCGGGAGCATCGAGACGACAGCGACTTCTGAGCCGAACGTCGCGAAGTAGCACAACGACAGGATCGGCACCGAGCGGAACGAGTAGCGCTCGGCCGGCGGTGTCGCCGACGTGAGCACCGGTGCATTGACGCGGCGGATCAGGGCGAGCTGCCAGGCGACAAGCCCGAGGATCACCGCGACGACCACGAGCGCACCCGACATGCCGAGAACCTTCGCGACGGACAGCCGCCAGGTGACCAGTAGCAGGCCCGCTCCGAGCGGCAGCGTCGCCGCCGACAGCGCGGCCACAGCTCGGCGGCTGGTGACCTCGAGGGCGCCCGCCTTCCGCGGCTTGAGGTAGACGACGCCGTCGGGCGTGTCCTGCACGCTGCGCAGGTAGACGACGCCGTACGCCGCCGCGACCAGGCCGGACGCGGCCATCGACCACCGCCAGCCGTCGGCACCACCGAAGAGCCACGACACCGCAGGCAGCGCGAGCGCGGCACCGGCCGCACCGAAGTTGCCCCAGCCGCCGTAGAGGCCCTCGGCCGTCCCGACCTCGTTCTTAGGGAACCACTCGGCGACCATCCGGACACCGACGACGAACCCGGCCCCGACGATGCTCGCGAGGAGCCGGCCGACGATGAGCCATTCGTACGACGTCGCGGTGGCGCAGATCAGTGACGGGACTGCGGCGTAGCCGAGGATTCCGGCGAACACGCGGCGCGGTCCGAACCGGTCGAGCACCATCCCGATCAGGATCCTGGCCGGCACCGTCAGTGCCACGTTGCACAGCGCGAGCGTCGCGAGTTGAGCATGGGTCAGACCCAGGTCGGCGGCGATCGCGCCGGCCAGCGGCGGCAGGTTGAACCACACGACGAAGGTGAGGAAGAACGCGAGCCAGGTCAGGTGCAGCACCCGGTAGCGGCCGGTGAAGGACCAGATCTGCCGCAACCCCGTGACGGTCCCGGTCATGAGGCGTCAGCCCACGAGACGAGCTGGTGTATGGCGCCCGCGAGGAGCACCTCGACCCTGCCGTCCTGCGTCCTGCCACTGTGCACAGTGACGGCGACCTCATCGTCGTCGAGACAGCGGCCGGTCGCGATGTCGAACCGCTGCTTGTACATCGGCGACGCGACGTAGGTGATGTCGCCCTTCGTGCCGACCAGTCCGCGGGACATGACGTTGGCGCCGCTGACCGGGTCGCGGTTGTCGATGACAGCTAGCCCGCCGTCGGACATCCGGAACACCGCGACGGGTACGCCGTCGACGATCGCCGCCACGCCGCGGTCGACGAGCAGTTCGTCGTACCGGCAGATCTCGGTCCACTCGCTCACGGCCTGGCACCAATCTGCAGCCTGGCACCAATCTGCAGCAGGACTTTTTCGTCGGCGCGAGCCGGCCGCGGCTGTCCGCGTTCGACGACGAACAGCACGTCGGGGTCGGGCTCGTCAGGCGCATTGACGAACGTCACGAAGCGCTTGAGCCGCTCGGGATCGTCGAGCGTCTCGGCCCACTCGTCGCGGTATCCGGCGACGTGCCGGTCCATCTCCGCCTCGAGATCCGCGCCGATGGCGAGCGAGTCGTTGCAGACGACGGCCTTCACGTAGTCGAGGCCACCCTCCTGGCGATTGAGCCAGGTCGCGGTGCGCTCGAGCCGCTCGCCGGTGCGGATGTAGAACATCAGGAACCGGTCGACGTATCGCACCAGCGTCGGGGTGTCGAGATCGGTCGCGAGCAGCTTGGCGTGCTGCGGCACCATGCCGCCGTTGCCGCCGACGTAGAGATTCCAGCCCTTCTCCGTCGCGATGATGCCGACGTCCTTGCCCTGCGCCTCTGCGCATTCACGGGCGCAACCGGAGACCGCCATCTTGATTTTGTGCGGAGCTCGCAGACCGCGGTAGCGCAGCTCGAGATCGATTGCGAGCTTCGTCGAATCCTGAACGCCGTACCGGCACCAGGTCTGCCCGACGCACGACTTCACGGTGCGCAGCGACTTGCCGTAGGCGTGACCCGACTCGAGGCCGGCATCGACGAGGCGCCGCCAGATCGCGGGCAACTGTTCGACGCGTGCGCCGAACAGGTCGATGCGCTGCCCGCCGGTGATCTTTGTGTAGAGGCCGAAGTCGCGGGCGACCTCGCCGATGACGATGAGCTTCTCCGGCGTGATCTCGCCGCCGGGGATGCGCGGTACGACGGAGTAGGTGCCGTCGCGCTGCAAGTTGGCGAGGAAGTGGTCGTTGGTGTCCTGCAGCGCGCCCTGCTCGCCGTCGAGGATGTGGCCGCTGCCGAGCGAGGCGAAGATCGATGCCGCCGCGGGCCGGCAGATCTCGCAGCCGCGACCGGTCCCGAAGTCGGCGAGGAGAGTCCGGAACGAACGGATGTTGCGGGTCCGGACGACGTCGAATAGTTCCTGTCGCGAATAGTCGAAGTGCTCGCAGAGCCGGTTGCTCACCTCGATGCCGGCCCTCGCGAGTTCGCTCTTGACCAGCTGCGCGACGAGTGGGACGCACGAGCCGCAACCCGTGCCTGCCTTGGTGCACTTCTTCAGCGCCGGAACGTCGTGGTTGCCGTCGGCGATCGCGCGGCAGATCTGGCCTTTCGTCACGGTGTTGCAACTGCAGATCAACGCCTCGTCGACGAGTGCGCCCGCGCCGAGCCAGCCTTCGCCGCCGCTAGCCGGAATCACCATCTCGGCGGGCTTGGCCGGCAGCGTGCCGCCGGCCGCGCAGGTCGCCCGCAGGACGTCGTACGCCGACGTGTCACCGACGAGTACGCCGCCGACGAGCTTCTTGCCGTCGGCGGAGAGGACAAGCTTCCGGTAGACGTTGTCGGCGTCGTCGACGTACGTGACATCGGAGACATTTCCCGTGGCCAGCGCGTCGCCGAAGCTCGCGACGTCGACGCCGAGCAGCTTGAGCTTGGTCGACATGTCCGGGTCGTCGAAGGTCGCGTCGCCGCCGGACAGCCGGTCGGCGACCACGTCGGCCATCGAGTAGCCGGGACCGACGAGGCCGTAGACGCGGCCGCCGATTGCGGCGCACTCGCCGATCGCGGAGATGTCGGGATCGTCGGTCACGCAGCGCCGGTCGACCATGATGCCGCCGCGCTCGCCGGCGCGCAGGCCGCACTCGCGGCCGAGTTCGTCGCGCGGCCGGATGCCCGCCGCGAATACCACCAGCTCGGCCGGGATGAACTCGCCGTGCAGCGCCACGCCGGTGACGCGTCCGTGCTCGGTCTCCAGGTGTTCGATCTTCGCCGAGGTGTGCACGATGACGCCTTGCGCTTCGATCCGGCGGCGCAGCGACCGGCCGCCCTGTGCGTCCACCTGCAACGCCATCAGCCGCGGCGAGACATCGATGACGTGCGTTTCCAGACCGAGGGCCTGGAGCGCACCCGCAGCCTCGAGGCCCAGCAGGCCGCCGCCGACCACGGCGCCGACTGCGACGCCGTCGGCGTACTGGAGGATCTGCTGCAGGTCGTCGATCGTGCGGTAGACGAACGAACCGGTCGACCGCGAGCCGCCGATCGGCGGCACGAACGGGCGGGAGCCGGTCGCGATCACCAGGTGGTCGTAGCTGACGACGACGGCGCTCTTGGAGGTGACCGTCTTGTTCTTGCGGTCGATCGCGGTGGCCGGCTCACTCAGCCGAAGGTCGACGCCGTGCTTCTCGTAGAAGCCCGGAGCTACAAGGGAAAGGTCGTCGGCGCTGCGGCCACCGAAGAAGCTGCTCAGCCCGACTCGGTCGTACGCCGGCCTGGATTCCTCACCGAAGACCACGATGCGCCAGTCCGCGGTCGCGCCGCGATCAGCGAGCGCCTCGATCAGGCGGTGGCCGACCGGTCCGTTGCCGACGATGACGAGGGTAGGTGCCATGCAGCCAGCGTGCGGCGGCCGCGTTTCAGCACATGCCGCTCAAATGTTGCGTGGATGTGAATTGCCCGTCGCCCGCAGAGGCGACCTTCTGCCCCCGGTACGTTTCGTCGCAGCCGCCGTAGCCGACACGTGTCGACCCGATGAACATGCACCACGACGAGATCGCGTTCACCGATGAGCCTGGCCGCGCCCTGATCGCCGCGCAGTTGCCGAAGTGGGAGGAGTGGAACGCAGCAATGCTTGGGCATTCGAGCAGTCGCTCGGCTTGGTCTGGTACTACGTCCACAGCAACCCGGTGATGTACCACATGAGTCGGCAGACCCTCGCGCCGTTCGTCGCAGCGACTCCTCTCTGCGGCACGCTTCACGGCCACGCATGGCACCGCACACCGAAGGGAGCCGCCTGCTCAAGGATGTTCGACAATTGATCCACTCCGACGTGGGCGATCAACGTGTCAACGCCGACCCGGCGGCTCCCGAACTCGCACGTTGATCAACTTCGACATGTTGATCCACTCGAACGTGGGCGATCAACGTGTCAACGCCGACCCGCCGGCTTCCGAACTCGCACGTTGATCAACTTCGACATGTTGATCACGCGTGATCGACATGTTGATCACGCGTGTCGGGGAGACGCGACTGCCGGCACTACCCCGGTCCGCTTGCGCGGGGTGGGCCGACCGGCAGCTCCCCAGAACTAGAACCGCCGGTTCTTGCCTAGCGCGCGAGAGAGCACGAAGACGACGAGCGCGGCGCCGACGATCGAGGCGAGGAAGCCGGGCGCGTAGCGCTCGCCCCAGATCTGCCGCCCGACCAGTCCGGCGACTAGCGAGCCAGCCATGCCGGCTGCTGTCGTGAAGAGGCAGCCGAGCGGCTGACGGCCGGGCACGAGCAGCCGACCGAGCAGGCCGACGAAGAACCCGCCGACGATGAAACCGATGACATCCATGCTCAGGAGTGTGCGATATCGAGCAGGCCGATGCCGACGTACTGCGTCAGCAGGTCGACCGTCGCCAGCGCGAGTTCCTTCGCGTCAACTTCGAACGCCGCGGCAATCAGCTCCAGTTGCTGCCGCAAGGTCACGTCGCCGTTGGCACCCGCCACGACGAGTGACATGACGTCGTCGAGCACGAGCACCCGCGAGCCGAGGCCACCGTGCTGCCGCAACCATTGTTCGGTCAGCGTCCAGCCGTCGGTGCTCGCGGCGCGGATCTGCTCGAGCCGAAGACCGGGCGCGCGCACCAGATGGGCGTCCAGAAGGTCGATGCCGCGCAGCCGATCGCGGCGGGTGAACCAATCCGCAACCTGCCGACCGATCGGTCGTTCGATCTCCGCCGTCATGTCCTCGGGCCAGATCTCGATCGACGGCACCTCATGTCCGGCGTTGCGCATCGTGATGACCCCGAAGCCGATCGCCTCGATGTCGTGTGCAGCGAACCAGTCGAGCCAGTCGGCGTACTTCCTGCGGTACGCCGGTCCGTCGGCTTCTCCGCTGTCGCGCAGCCACATCTCTACGTACTCGGCCGGATCCTGGACCGCGCGTCGCACGATCCAGACGTCGCAGCCGTTGCGCGGACTGAGCCAGCGGGTGAGAGCCTGCCCGAAAGGCTGGCCCCTGACGTGCACCCAATTGCCGAGCAACTGGCACCAGCCACCTTCGGTGAGATGGTTCGGCGCCGCCTGGACGAGAGATCGCGTCACTGCGTCGCCTTCGAGTCCGCTGTCGCGGTAGAGGTAGTCGCGGGTGGCAGGGCCCACGACGAACGGCGGGTTGCTCACGATCAGGTCGAACGTCCGGTCGCCCACCGGCTCGAACAGGTCGCCCTCGAGCAACTCCCACTCGAGACCGTTGAGCTGCGCGGTGAGCCGCGCTAGCGCGAGAGCGATCGGGTTGCGGTCGGTCGCGGTGACCTGAGTCGCATGCTGGGACAGGTGCAGGCTCTGCACCCCGCACCCTGTGCCGATGTCGAGCGCGCTGCCGACCTGCTGCCGGACCGTCCACTCGGCGAGGGTGACCGATGCCCCGCCGACGCCCAGCACATGCTGGGCGGGCAGCGGGCCGGGGCGCACGTCGGTGCCCTGTTCGGACACCACCCACCACGAGTGAGCCTCGTCGCCGTACGGCCTGATCTCCAGCCCGGCGCGGAACCCGTCGCCGTCCGGCTCGAGCAGGCGCAGCGAGACCGACTCGTCGATCGACAGGGGCGAGAGGGCACTGCGTACGGCGGCCAGCGGCTCGGTTGCGCCGAGCAGGAAGAGCCGGACGAGCGTCTCCAGCGGTGTACCGCCGGTCGTCGCGCGGAGCGCGGGCACTACCTGCTCGCGGGCCAGCGCCGCATGAGCAACCGGGTCGAACACCGCGCCGACACCGTCGACGGTGAAGTCCGAGCGCTCCAGCGCCTCGCGCAGCCGCGCCACCAGGGCTGGGTCGTAGTGCGGCGTCAGCGGCATGGAGCCACCCTAGAGGGGTCAGCCCAGCGGCACGTAGGGGATCGTGACCGGGCTACCGGCCAGCCAATTCAGCACGACCGACTGGCTCGAACCCGTAGGCACGAGGATGTCGAGCACGTTTGGGTCGGAGGTGTCGGTGTCGTACGTCGGGCCACCGGTGAACTCGCCCGCGCCGCCGCCGAACCGGTAGTCGTGGATCCACGACATGCCGGTGCCGACGGTCGACTGCCAGTACGCAAGCGAGTAGACCGGCCGGATGTTGCCGATGCCTTCGCCGCCGCCGTCGGCGTGACTCATCATCGTGAAGGCGAACGTCGCGGCGTCCAGATTGGCGGTGCCGAACACCGCCTTGTCGACGGTCATCACGATCTGCCGGGTTGCCGGCAGAGCCAACAGCGACAAGCCGCTGACTGTCGCGCCGGAGGCATCCCTGACGTTGGACTCCCAGCCGTCGCCGGTGAGCACCCAGTCGTACGGCGCACCGACGTTGGCGTTCGTTCCGACCAAAGCAGGCACGGGCCCGGCGCCGCCGTCGGCGTTGATGTAGACGTTGAGGCGCTGTACCGAGATCTGGTTGCCACCCCACGGGTTGCGGACCTCACCGGCGATCGTGGTGACGAAGTTGTAGTGCGCACCGTCGTCGTACACACCGAAGTTTGTGACGTCGAACGCTCCCGCGTTGAACGCGTCGCTACCGGGATAGACGTAACTGCCCGGGCCGTTGTCGTCGCCGGCCGGATCGCTCACGGTGCCGATGGCGGTGCCGTAGTTCGTCGACGTCACTGTGCGGGTCGCCATGGACGTCGAGCCGTCGGCACCGACCGCGACCAGCGTGATGGTGTTGGTGCCCAGCGAGAGCTGCACCTCGGTCGAGAAGGCACCGCCGACAATGGGCACCGCCGTGGTCTCGCCGCGGGCGTTGACGTACAGCTCGGCGCCGTTCGTGGTGCCGGTCACCGTCACGGTCGCCGCGTCGGTTGTCGAGCCGTCAGCGGGTGCGGTGATCGTCAGGGCCGGGCCCGCGGGGAGCGGTCCACCGGCGTAGCGCGCCGCGACAACCGCTGGTGTCGCCACCGGGCGGCCGGCGTCGATCGAGACCGCGAGCCGGACGAATGCGGCCATCGACCAGGCGAGCGGTGTTGCCGAGCCGGTGCCTTCACCGAGCTGGAATCCGTACGCCGTCGGATCGGCGCGGTCCCACACCTGCTCGGGGATCATGTATCCGGCGTTGCCCGCGTTGGCCAGCGAAAGCAGGTAGCTCGTCGCGTTACCACCGTTGGCAAGGGCGTACTCCCCGCGTTCGCCCGACAACAGTGGCCAGAGCCGGCCGATGCCGGTGCCGTCGTACGGCGCACCGTCGGCCTTCTCGCCATAACCGTCGTGGTTGTAGCGGTACCAGTAGTCGCCGTTCGTTGTGGTGACCTTGATCGTGCTGTCGACTTCGGGCAACGAAGCAGCGACATGCGGGTCGCCCGCCGCGAGGACGCCGAGCCGCACGAGGTCGAGGAAGCCGGCATCGACGATGCTGCGTTCGTCGTAGCCGCCGCCGCCATTGTTGATGTCGAGCCAGTGCCCGTCGTTCGGATTGCCGTTGTCGTCGATCCGCTCGAAGTACTCGCCGTCACCGAGCGGACCGCTCGTGGTGAACGTCCAGTCGATCACCTTGCGCTGCCACTGGTCGGCGACCCCGGTGTAGAGAGCGGCGGAGGCCGCGTCGCCGTTCGCACGCGCGATGGTTGCGGCGCTGATCAGACCGGCGATCTCCGCCGCAATCGTGCTGGGGGAGTAGCCGCCCTCTTCCTCCCACCGCTCCTGCGGCGACGAAGGACCGTGCCCGACGATGAAGTCGGCCGCCCTCTTCACATGCGACCAGTCGCCGGCGGAATTCCGGCCGAGCATCTGGGCGAGGACGATCGGGAACGCGACCTCATCGAGCTGCAGGCCACCCCAATAGGGCGTGCCGTCGAGCAGGGTGTTCTGCGGGAAAGACCCATCGGGCTTCTGCTGCACGTCGAACAGGTAGTCCAACGAGCGGTGTGCCGCAGCGCTGTCGCCTGCGGCGATCTGCGCGGTGGCGACCTGGTAGAGGTCGCGGGCCCAGACGAGGTGGTAGCCACCGACGCCGGCGTTGTCGGCGTTGACCGCCTGGCCCCAGGGCACCGTGAGCGACGCAATGTTGGCGCCGCGGTACGTCTTGTCCTCGTGCGCCTTCAGCGTCATGACAGCGACGTTGTACTGCGTACGCAGCGAGGCACTGCCTGCGACGCTTGCCGGAGGCGCAGCGATGCTCGCGAGGTAGGCGTGCCAGCCGTCGACGTACGCGTCTCGGGTGGCCGAGAACGGCGTGCGCAGCGATGAGTTCGCGGTGCTGAGTGCGGCTGCCTCCGACGATCCGAACGACAGCGCGATGGTCGTGTCCGAGGGCTTGCCTCTGACGGCTGAAGCGAGCTGACCGACTTGCACGAGGTTGCCGGCAGCTGCGGTCTTGTACGTCCAGTCGAGGTCGTGGTCCGTGCGCAGGTCGGTCCATCCGTCGCTGGCGCCGGAGAAACCGCTGGAGATGCGGGTGAAGGCAGGCTTGGCGACGAGAGCGCTGGCGACGGTGCCGTCACGCGCGAGGAGCGCCTGTCCCGTTGCGGACCCGCTGTCGCCGGAGCCGGTGTTGGCGAGCGAGGGGTTGTACAAGACGTACGGAGTGTAGGTGCCGCCATCGAGGCCGCGCACCCGGATGTTGACGAGCACCGTCGAACGCTGGGGGTCGGTGACGTAGGTCTTTTCGATGCGGTAGCGGCCGTCGCGGTCGGTGT
>JBDSAK010000338.1:0-15020 GCA_039922195.1 Mycobacteriales bacterium | reverse complement strand
GACCGGCGCGTCGTTTTCCGCGGACTTCGGGCAGATTCACGCGCTGGTCGGCGAGAACGGTGCTGGCAAGAGCACCATGATCAAGATCCTGAGTGGCGTGCTTCGGCCGGACACCGGTGACATCCGGGTACGTGGCACCGAACTAGCGTTGCGCGGACCGCGTGACGCGCAGCAGCTTGGCATCGCCACTGTCTTCCAGGAACTCACGCTGATGCCGTGGATGACGGTGGCGGAGAATCTGCTGCTGCACGACGCACCGCGCGGCCGCTTCGGCCTGATCCAGCGCCGAGCGCTCGGCCGCCGAGCCGCGCGGATTCTCGACGAGTTCGGCATCACCCGGGTGGACCCGAACGAGCTGGCCGGCAACATGTCGGTCGCCGAGCGCCAGGTCGTCGAGATCGTGCGCGCGCTCCGGCAGCGTCCGGACATCCTGTTCCTCGACGAGCCCACCGCGGCGCTCGGCGAGCACGAGGTCGAATGGCTGTTCGCGCACGTGCGTGAACTACGCGACGCCGGCTGCTGCGTCATCTTCACGTCGCACCGGTGGCGCGAGATCGAGGACCTCGCGGATCGAGTCACTGTCTTCCGGAACGGCACCGACGTCGCGTCACGCGACGCGTTCACCGAAGACGAAGCCGTCACTCTGATGACCGGCCGCTCCATCGACCGCATCTATCCGAACCCGCCGGCGTCGTACGCGAAGGGCGTGCCGCCGGCCCTGGAGGCGCGCAACCTGCGGGGGAGCGGACTCCACGAGGTGTCGCTGTCACTGCAGCCCGGTGAAATCGTGGGGGTCGGCGGCCTGGCCGGACAGGGCCAGCGCCAGCTCTTCCTCGCCCTCTTCGGCGCGCACCGCTTGGCGGCGGGGAGCGTGCTCGTGAGCGGGAAGCCGGTGTCGCTGCGCAATCCGTCGGACGCGATCCGGCACGGGATCGCGCTCATCCCCGAGGATCGCAAGAACGAGGGCCTGCTGTTGCCGCTCTCGGTGCGCGACAACCTGTCCCTGGCCAATCTGCGTGCGATCGCGCCGTTCGGAGTGGTGCAGCACCGGGCCGAACGGCAGATGGTCGGGGCGATGATCGACCGGCTGGCGATCCGCACTTCGGAGCCGTCGCAACGAGCCGCCGGGACCCTGTCCGGCGGGAACCAGCAAAAGGTGTTGCTCGGTCGCTGGCTGCTGACCCGCGCCAACGTCCTGCTGCTGTACGACGTGACGCGCGGCGTCGACGCAGCCACGAAGCACGATCTGTACGCGCTGATCGTCGAGCTGGCGCAGAGTGGCAAGGCCGTCCTGATGTTCTCCAGCGAGACCGAGGAAGTCGCGCACCTGTCGCACCGCGTACTGGTGATGCGGGAAGGACGGATCAGCACCGAACTCGCCGGCGATTTCGACGCCGAGAGCATCGTTGCTGCCGCGGTGAAGGAGCACGTATGAGCAGCGTCAACACAGCTCCTGAGACACCCGCCGTGTTGTCCACTGGGCGCGCACCGATGCTGAGCCGGCGGCGGCATGCACTCTTGCAGAACGCGCCGCTGCTCCTTGCGGCCATCATTTTGTTCGGCACGCTGGCGCTCTACGTCTTCCTTTATCATCGCGAGCTCGACAAGTTCCCTGGCGCATTCGACTGGACGTCGCTCACGAACACCGCACTGCCGCTCGTCTTTGCAGCGGTCGCGCAGACCATGGTCGTGCTGACTCGCGGCATTGACCTGTCCGTCGGCGGCATCATCGACGTGAGCAACACACTCGCGGCCGCCAACATGCGGCCCTCCGTCGGCAGCATGGTGTTCTGGACCTGCCTCATCTTGTTGATCGGCGCCTTGGCGGGGCTGCTCAACGGCGTGCTGGTCGCGTACGCACGGCTGCCACCGATCCTCGTGACGCTGGCCACACTCGCCATCTTCCAAGGCATCGCCGTGCGCATCCTCGAATCGCCGGGCGGACACATTCCGTCGACGTACACCAGCACGTTCACCAACACGCAACGCCCGTCGGGGCTGCTGCTGGTCGGGGCGCTGGTGCTGCTGTGGTGGCTTTTTCGTCGCACTCGATTCGGTGTCGGAGTCTTCGCGCTCGGCAACGACGAACATGCCGCGCTGGCCAATGGCCTACCGGTGCGCCGGCTCAAGATGCTGGTCTACGTCATGTCCGGAGTGCTGTCGGCAGCGGCGGGTCTGCTCGTGGCTTCCACGACGACGGGCGGCGACGCGAACGCGGGCAACATCTACACACTCACGTCGATCGCCGCGGTCGTCGTCGGCGGAATCAGCTTCATGGGCGGCCGCGGCAGCGCCATCGGCGCGATCTTCGGCGCCTTCGCGTTGACGCTCGTCACGAGCGTGCTCTTCTTCGCGCACATCGACCGTCTCTACACGTCGTTCTATCAAGGCCTGTTCCTGATCGCGGCAGTCGTTCTGGGCAGCCTGGCAGGACGACTCGCTCGAGGAGGCAACCGATGACAGCGGAAGCGGTGGGCGGCCGCCCGTGGCTGCATCTGAATGAGGACAAGCGCCGCATCGTGTTTGCGTGTGCGGCAGCCGTCGCGGTCTTCCTGGTGGGGGGTGTGCTCAACCATTCGTTCCTGTCGTGGCCGGCGATTCGCGCCAACCTGGTGATTGCCTCCTTCGTGGGGCTGGTCGCCGCCGGCCAGATGTTCGTCGTCCTGATCGGCGGCATCGACCTGTCGGTGCCGTGGGTCATCAACAGCGCGGCGATCATGCTGATTTCGACCTCGCTCGGAAAGGACGACCGCGCGGCGTACGCCGTCCTGGCCACACTGGGGCTGGGGCTGGTCGTCGGCCTGGTCAACGGCGTCGGCGTTGCGTACGTCGGCGTGCCGGCTGTCGTCATGACGCTCGGGATGAACGGCGTGATGGAGGGCCTCACCCTCGGTCGCACCAAAGGGCTGACCTGCGAATCCTGCTCGTCCTACGCCCCGCCGGTCCTGACCCGGATGTTCAGCAATTCGACCGGTACGCCGGCCATCCTGTTCTTCTGGCTGATCGTCGCCATCGCGATCGCATTCGTCTTGTCGGCGACCACGTTCGGCAGGCGCATCTACTCGGTCGGCAACAGCCCGCGAGCGAGCTATCTCGCCGGCATCAACGTGCGCCGATTGACGGTTGTCCTGTACATGCTCAGCGGCATGTTCGCGGCGCTGTGCGGCATCGCCCTGGTGTCCTTCGGCGGACAGCCCAATCTCGGTATGGGTGACCCGTTTTTGTTCCAGTCGATCGCTGCCGCGGTCGTGGGCGGAGTGTCGATCCTGGGCGGCCGAGGGCACTACGTGGGGGTGGCTGCCGGAGCCATCATGCTCGTCGTACTGGTCAGCGTCCTGCAGGGCCAGACGTGGCTCAAGGAGAGCGACCGCAGCATTGTCTACGGCGTGACGATCCTCGGAATCCTGCTCTTCTACGCACGATCGCACAAGGATGCCTAGCCTCGTGGCGTGCCCATGTCGAACGGGCCCCCGTGTCCGATAGGCGTGCGATACTGCCCCGGTCCGCCGTACAAGCCTCACACAGAGCTGGATCGAACATGGCCCGTCCGGCACCAGTCCGCCTCCTGCTTGCGGATCAGGTCGCCGAGCACATCCTGGCCGGAATCGCCGGGGGTGAGTACCCACCCGATAGTCGGCTCGCGCCCGAGAGCGATCTTGCGGAGAGCTGCGGAGTCAGTCGCCTGACACTACGCGAGGCGATCAAGGCGCTTCGGGAGAAGGGCGTCGTGCGGGTCGAGGCGGGCCGCGGCACCTTCGTCAATCCGATGTCGATGTGGTCACCGCTGAACCCGACGCTCTTGGCGGCGCGCCTGGCGGATTCGACGGGCGGGGTGGATCTCGCATTCCAGTTGACCGAGGCCCGCGAGGCGGTGGAGATGGGCGTCGTCGGGCTGGCCGCGACGCGGCGGACCGACGAGGATCTCGAGCGGTTGCAGAAGGCGTTCGAGGCGATGCGCACCCGACACGACCAGGACGATCAGCTCGGCTTCGCAGCGGCGGACATCGACTTCCACAACGCCGTGATCGGCTCGGCCGGAAACGTGTTCCTGGGTGCGCTGTTCGAGCCGATCGTCGTCCTGGTGCGCCAGGTGCAGCAGCGGACGTCATCGGTGGTCGAAGTCCGCGAACGCGGGCTGAAACTGCATGGCGCGATACTCGACGCGATCGCCGGCGGCAGCCCCGACGAGGCCAAGGCGGCGATGGCTGAGCATTTCCGGCACACCGGCATGGTCGTGCAGCGCGCCATGAGTCACCCCGCGGACGGGCCCCGCTGACCGGCCCGCGCGTTCTATGGAGGGTCAGTTGACCGCAACGATCCACTCACAGCCGGTGTCGCCGTGACGCCGGCGCAGCACCACGACGTAGCGCACGCCGCGTGAAGCTCAGCAAGTACCGCTCGCCGATCTACTCTCCGTCGATCGGGACGGAATGCGGGCGCAGATCTCCGCGGCGCTGAACGAGCCAGGCACCCCGCTGGCCGACGTCGAGCTGCTCGCGCCCGTCGATCCCGACACCGAAGTGTGGGCGGCGGGTGTCACGTACGAGCGCTCGCTGGATGCGCGCGTCCTAGAGAGCTCGCAGGGTGATGTGTATTCGCGGGTGTACGACGCCGATCGCCCCGAGCTGTTCTTCAAGGCCATCGGGTGGCGCGTCGTTGCCGACGGCGAACCCATCGCCGTGCGCGGTGACTCGACGCTCACCGTGCCCGAGCCCGAGCTGGCCCTCGTCGTGAACTCCGCGGCCCAGATAGTCGGCTACGCAGTCGCGAACGACGTCACGTCGCGCAGCATCGAGGGCGCGAACCCGTTGTATCTGCCGCAGGCGAAGATGTACGACTCGTCGTGCGCCCTGTCGACCGCCATCACGCCTTCGTGGGAAGTCGAGTCTCCGGTCTTTGACATCAGCTGCGAGATCCGGCGTGGTACGTCGGTCATCTGGTCGGCGTCCACGTCGACCGCGCGCATGCACCGCGCCCTGGAGGACCTGGTGTCGGCGCTCTACGCCGAGATCACGTTTCCGGCCGGTGCGTTTCTGCTGACCGGCGCGGGGATCGTTCCCGATTTGGACGTGACACTCGAGGCCGGCGACGTGGTGACCATCGACATCGACGGGTTGGGGTCACTCACGAATCCCGTCCGCCGGCGAGCTGAGCTCAGTGCGATTCGCGGCTGACGCTGTCGCCCGAACCGCCAACCAGGAAGTCCAGATCCACCCCGCTGTCGGCTTGCATCACATGATCCACGTACAACTTCTCCCACCCGCGCGTCGGCGCAGCGTAGGCAGCGCGCGTGCCATCAGGCTCCGAGCGACCCGCGAGCTCCGCGTCGGAAACGTCGATGTCCAGGCGCCGGCCCGCAACGTCAACGACGATGTAGTCGCCACTGCGCACGAGTCCGATCGCGCCGCCGGCCGCGGCTTCGGGCGCGACGTGCAGGATGACCGTGCCGTACGCCGTACCGCTCATCCGCGCGTCGCTGATGCGCACCATGTCGCGAACTCCCTGCGCGAGCAGCTTCTGCGGCACCGGCATGTTGCCGACCTCGGGCATCCCGGGATAGCCCTTGGGGCCGCAGCCGCGCAAGACCAACACCGACGATTCGTCGACGTCGAGCGACGGGTCGTCGAGCCGCGCGTGCATGTCCTCGATGCTGTCGAAGACGACCGCGCGACCGCGATGCTGCAGCAACGACGCCGTCGCGGCGGCTGGCTTGATGACGGCGCCGTGCGGCGCCAGATTGCCGCGCAGTACGGCGATTCCGGCGTCCGCCAGCAATGGCGATGACCTCGGCCGAATCACCGACTCGTCCCAGATTCGACGATCTGACAGGGAGTCGACGAGCGGCTTTCCGGTCACCGTGATCGCGTCGGGATCGAGCAGGTCGGCCACCTCACGGAGGACCGCACCGAGCCCGCCAGCCCGGTGGAAGTCCTCCATGAGGTGCCGCCCAGCCGGCTGCAGGTCGACCAGCAGCGGCACCGTCGACCCGATCCGGTCGAAGTCGTCCAGGGTGAGTTCGATACCTGCTCGGCCGGCGATGGCCAGCAGGTGCAGTACACCGTTCGTCGAGCCGCCGATCGCAGCGAGAGTGACGATCGCGTTGGCGAACGAGCCCTTCGTCAGGATGTCGCTCGGTCGTAGGTTGCGCTCGACGAGGTCCACTGCGAGTGCCCCGGTCGCGTGCGACTGCTCGAGCAGCCGGCTGTCTGCAGCGGGCGTTCCCGCGAAGCCGGGGAGGGTCGTGCCGAGGGCTTCGGCCAGACACGCCATCGTCGACGCTGTGCCCATCGTGTTGCAGTGACCTCGGCTGCGGATCATCGACGACTCGGACGCGAGAAAGTCCTCCTCGCGCATGGTGCCGGCACGGGCTTCCTCGCTCAGTCGCCAGACGTCGGTGCCGCACCCCAGCTGCATACCGCGAAACGTGCCGGTGAGCATCGGCCCGCCGGGGACGACCACGGCCGGCAGATCGACCGACGCCGCGGCCATGAGCAGTGCGGGGATCGTCTTGTCGCAGCCGCCCAGCAGCACCACCCCGTCGATCGGATTCGACCTCAGGCTCTCCTCGATCTGCATGGCCGCGAGGTTGCGCCACAGCATGGCCGTGGGCCGGACCAGGGTTTCGCCGATCGACATCACTGGCAGGTTGAGCGGTACGCCGCCCGCTTCCCAGACCCCGCGTTCGACCGCCTTGCCCACCTCGCCGAGATGGGAGTTGCACGGGGTCAGGTCGGACGCGGTATTGGCGATCGCGATGTGCGGCCGGCCATCGAACGCGTGTGCCGGCAGGCCGCGGCGCATCCACGCTCGGTGGATGTATCCGTCGCGATCACGTCCGCCGTACCAGGCAGCACTGCGCCGCGGGGCAGGCGTCATGACTTCACCGCGCCTGCGGTCAGGCCCTGGACGATGTGCTTCTGCACGAGCAGCGTGAGCAGCACGACCGGGAGCGCCATCACAGTGGCGGCCGCGGTGATGGCACCCCAGTTGACCGAGCCGTAGGACATGAAGTTGAACACCGCCACGGGCAGCGTCCGGGTCTTTGGCCCGGCCAGCACCACCGAGAACAGAAAGTGGTTCCAGGAGAAGATGAAGCCCAGGATCGCCGTCGCCGCGATGCCGGATCGGACCACGGGCAGCACGATCGACACGAAGGTGCGCTGCATGGTCGCCCCGTCCACGCGCGCCGAATCGACGAGCTCGGATGGCATGTCGTCGAAGAAGCCAATCATCAGGAAGATGATAAGCGGCAGGTTCTGCAGGAGATGCGCCAGGATGAGCGCTTGATAGGTGTCGAGTTGGTCGGTGCGACTGAGCACGATGAACCACGGGACCAGAAATGCGATGCCGGGAGCCACTCGGGCGGACAGGATCACCAGCGCGAGCCTCGGCATCGGGTAGCGGGACAGCACGAACGCCGCGGGCAGACCGATGAGCAACCCGATTCCGGTCGATCCCAGTGCGACGATCATCGAGTTGATCGTGAACGAGGTGAAGTCGTTCTCCGCGAAGACGGTGCGGTAGTTGTCGAAGGTGGGAGTGAAGGTCCACTTGAACGACGGCGCCGAGATGTCCAAACCGGTCTTCAAGGATGTCGAAACCATGTAGTAGAAGACGAACATGAACGGCACGAGGACGACCACGAGGAGCACGGCGAACGACGTCTTGTGCACGAGCCTCCTCGGGCGCTGACGGTCCCGTTGCCCGATCGCCTCGGTCGTCATTCCGCCGTCCGTGTTCGGAACTTCATGAGCAGCGTCGCGGCGCTCACCACGATGGCGAAGAACACGGTGAGGACGCTCGCTGCGTAGCCGAGGTTCTGGTACTGGAAGCTCTGCGAGTACGCGAACAGGTTGAGCGTTTCACTCGCAAACGCCGGGCCGCCTTCGGTGATGACGAAGATGATGTCAAATGTCTTGAGCGCGTCGATCATGCGGATCGTGATCGCGACGACGAGTACCGGCCGCATGAGCGGAAGCGTGATGGCCCGGAAGGTCTGCCAGCCGTTGGCGCCGTCCACTGCCGCCGCCTCGAACGGTTCGCGCGGCAGCGCGGCCAAGCCCGCCAAGGTCATCAGGGTGATCAGTGGTGTCCACTGCCAGACGTCGACGAGGACGAGGTAGAGCAGTGCGTTGTCGCTGCTCGCCACCCAGTCGCTGCGGGGGAGATGCGCGTACCGCAATAGCGTGTTGAGTACCCCGGACGACGGCTCGTACATCAGCCGCCACACCAAGGCGATGGCTACCGGCGTCGCAATCATGGGAAAGAGAAAGAGGGTGCGGAACAGGCCTTTGCCCATGAACTCGCGGTTGAACAGCACGCCGATGGCGACGCCGAGCACCGTTTCGACGGAGACTGCCAGTCCGGTGAAAAGCACTGTCCGGCGTGCGGCCGCCCAGAAGCGCGGGTCGTCAGTGAGCAACCGGCGGAAGTTGCCCAGGCCGATGAAGTCAGGCGTCACGCCCACGCCACCGGACCACCGGTGAAACGACAACCAGATCGTGTAGATCACCGGGAAGACCATCATGACCACTACGAAGAAAACAGCTGGGGTCAGGAAGATCTTGCGGAAGTGGGCGTCGACGTACGCCGATGCGCGAGAGGGCTCTCGCCGGTGGCGATCGGACACCACCGGCGAGTCCTCGATCGGCAGACTGCCGCGCGATTGCTGAACGGTCATCCACCCGCTGTTTCGACGATGCGGTTGAACTCGGTTTCTGCCTTCTTCACGGCCGGCTCCACCGGCTTGCCTTCGATAGCAGCGACGACAGCTGCACCGATGGCGTCACGCGACTCGCCAACCGAGACGACCGCCGGCAGCTGGGGCCGCGCCTCGCCGATCGCCTTCGTGTAGGTCTGCACCCAGTCGGCGGGGAACCGCGGACCGAATGTGGCCGAGGTGCGGCCGCCGGGTATGCCCGCTTCGGTGATCTTGCCGACGATCTCCGGCGACGTCGCCCACTGCATGAAGTACCACGCGGCGTCCTTGTTCTTGGAGAACGGGCTCATGCCGATGCCCCAGCCGTTGTACGCCTGCACCGCACCGCCCGGGCCTGTGGGCATCGGGGCGAAACCCACATCCTCGACGACCTTGGAGGCCGCCTTGTCCATGACCTTGGGCATGAAGGCGCCGGCGTCGATCCACATGGCGACCTGACCCTGCTGGAACATCGGCAGCCCTTCCTCCCACGATCGGTTGATCGCGCCGGGGGGACCGTACTCGCGCGCGAGCTTGCCGTAGGTCTCGAATGCCTTGACGCCTTCGGGTGTCGCGAAGGCCGCCTTGCCCGACTGCTCCGTCCAGGTGGCGCCCTGGCCGAAGAGGAACGCGGAGAACTGCGTCACGCTGGCCGCGCCCTTACCGCGCAGGGCGATGGCACGCGCGCCGCCCTTGTTGTCGAGCTTGGCCGCGACGTCGAGGAGTTCGTCGTACGTCGTCGGGACCGACACGCCGGCGTCCTTGAACAGACGCTTGTTGTAATACAGCATCTCGACTTCGAGGCTGATCGGTAGCGCGGTCAGCTTCTTGCCGAATGTCAGGCCCGTCAGCACGCCGGGCGACAAATCTGCCGCCGCGTAGTCGGGGGCGACCTTCGACGTGTCCGCTAGGTACCCGTCGAGCGGCTCGTACCAGCCGTTCTTGGCAAACTTCGCACCCTCGTTCTGGCCGGCCGTCATGAACACGTCGATGACGTCGGACTTGCCGGTCATCTCGACCTGCACGCGCTGCCGGAACTGTGCCTCGGGCAGGGACTCGACCTTCGTTTTGATGCCCGTCTTCGCGGTGAAGTCGCCGAGCAACGGAGTGATGGCGTCCGACCATGGGTGCTTGCTGAACATCAGTGTCAGCGTCTTGCCGTCGTGCTTCTGCCAATTGAAGGCCCCGCCCGCCGCGGTGCCGGCGGGCGCGGCCTTCTTGTCGTTTGAGTCCTTGCCGCAGGCGGCGGTCCCCAGGAGCAGCAGGGCGGCGGTGACCGCACCAAGAACCCGCGATTGGTAGCTGAACGAGCGGCGCATAGTCGTGCTCCTGTCGGACTTGGGTCGACATCAGGGCAACAGCCGTCAGACAGACGATCGGATCATCAGATGTCTGATGTCGGCAGACTAGGGCGCCTGCTGGTGAGGGTCAATCCCCCCAATGTGCCGATTTGGCTGCGGCCGTGACGGGGTGGCGCCCCCAGGACGGCGGAGGTCTCCGGTCAGGAAGCGGCGGACGCCAGCGAGGACGCAGCGACTGCCAGCACGTGCCGGACGTGGAACGGGTCCGGCGGCGGTGGGGTCGCCATCGTCGCGCGGGGGCACGAGGCGAGCGTCAGGCCGACCCACGCCAGTGCGTCGTCGCAGAGCCGGTCAACGGTCCAGCCCGCGCCGAGCGCGGCGTCGGTCAGCGTGACCTTGTAGATCGTGATCTCGTGCCGCACCGGGCTGTCGTGGACGATCGCGATGGAACCCACGAGTTCGGCAGTGCCGCGGCCGCCGGCGAAGCCGTCCCACGGTCGGTCGTAGCGCTGCCACAGGGAGGCCGAAGCGTTCCACACGCCGCCGCTCGATACGTCGCAGCTCTCCAGCGCGGTGATGATGCGCGACGCTGCATGAGTCTTCAGGATTGCGGCCGGCCGCAGAATTCGCTCGAGCTCCGGTGCGGTAGCGAGCATGTCGGCCTCCCCGATCGAATGCTGATACCTGTGCATCGGGCCTAGCCCGGTTCGTCCTAATCGGCCAACCGGGTGATCACCAAGGTTGACCCGAATGCCGCACGGCGGCGTACGCCGAGGCTCGGGAGTGCGCGCTACTGCTCGGCTGGGCCAGGTGCGCTTCGGCGCAGCGCACTGAACTCGTCCTGCGCGCCCGCGAGCACCCGCGCGGGAACGCCGCCGACGACTGCGCCGGGCGGCACGTCGTTGATGACGACCGCGCCGGCGCCCACCACCGAGTCATCGCCGAGCGTGATCGGCCCGATGACGATGGCGCCGGCACCGATCCGGACCCGGTCACCCAGGACCGGCGGACCACCCTTGTCGGAGTAGCCGATCGTCACCTGCTGCGAGATGAGGCAGTCCTCCCCGATCGCCGCGGCGACGACGATCGTCGCGAAACCGTGACTCACGATCAGCCCAGGACCGATGTCCGGACAGCTGAACTCCAGAGCCGCCTGCGGCCGGTAGACCGCGCGCAGGATCCGGCCGAGTCGGCGCCAGATGCCGCCGGCGAGGTCGAGCCGCTCGTAGACCAGGGACCGTGTCTCGGGCTGCCGCAAGACGTGCAGGGCGTCGCCGGTGCGTGCCGGTCCCGGCGGCAGCGGCAGGTCCAGCCGTGGTTGCAGTACTCGCCGGATGTCGCGATCGACCGCGTCGCGAACCGGGGATCGGCGTACGACGGCGAGCAGCGGTGAGCGGCGCGACACGGCGGATATGCGTCGACGCTGCACCGGGCCGTCCTTCCGCCGTCGCGGCCCCAGACCTGGCCGTGGCCACGACCCTACGGCGGTTAGCCGGCCGGCCGCAGCAGCCGGGCCCGGCGTGGCGGCAGCAGCAGTGCACTGTCGCCGAACTCGTGCCAGAGGTAGCGCGCAGCGATCGCGGCGTCGTAGGCCCTCTGCACGAGGTCCGCGCCGGCGACCGCCTCGAGCAGCAGCAGGTGCGAGGCGCGCGGCGCGTGCCAACCGGTGATCAGCCCGTCGACGACCCGTGCCCTTCGCCGCGGGCCGAGAACGAGCTCGGTCCAGCCGGCACTTGCGGTCACGAGCCCGCTCGGGCCCGCGGCGGTTTCGAGCGCGCGGGTGACCGTCGTGCCGACGGCGATGATCCGGCCGCCCGAGGACTGCGTGTGCCGGACGAGCCGCGCAGTCTCCTCGGGTACGGCGTACCGCTCCGGTTGCGGGGCCTCGCCCGACTCCAGCGACGAGACCCCGGTGTGCAGCAGCACGGGCGCCACCGTGATGCCGCGGCTGACGAGGTCGGTGACGACATCGCTGGTGAACGGCCGGCCCGCGCTCGGCATCTCCGCGCTGCCGGGTTCGCGGGCGAACACCGTCTGGTAGTCGCTGATCGGCCACTGGTGCGAGACGTAGCCGTAGGCGATCGGCCGGCCGTGCTGATCCAGATAGGCCGGCACCGGTATGTCGGCGTGCAGTTTCGCTCGCCACAGCCGGCTGCCAGTGGTCTGCCGGCGGTCGGGGTGCGCCTCGAGCACGGTGAGCAGCGCACCGCCGGTCAGTTCGATGACCTCGCCCCGTTCGCCGTCGTGGATCGGACCGTGTCCGTCCGGCGCGCGCAGCTCGACAATCCAGGTGCCGTCGTCGAGGGCGGTAGAGAAGTGCAGCGGCATGCGGCGACCGTCGCTTCGCACGCCGTCGACGGCGGCCGGCAAAGTAGCCGACGTGTTGACGACGACGAGGTCTCCGGCGTCGAGGAATCCGCCGATGTCCGCGAAGCGGGCGTGCGTGACTCGGTGTGCGTCCGCAACGAGCAGACGCACATCGGACCGGGCCAGGCCGCGTTGTTCCGGCGGCTCGGTGGCCGACAGCTCGTCAGGGAGCGCGAACGCGGTGCTCGCCTCAGGGAGCGCTGTCATGCCGGTACGCCGATCGACTCGCGGAGCTGCGAGGCGACATACCGGCCGCTCTTCGGTCTGGCGTCGAGTAGGTGCAAGAACGCGGGAACGACGGTCTGCGGCTCGGGACGGTCGGAGATGTCCTCGCCGGGGAACGCGTCCTGCTGCATCCGGGTGCGCATGTCGCCGGGATCAACGGCGTAGATGCGCAGCTGGGGGAGTTCGACCGCGAGCACTGCCGACAGGTGGTCGAGCGCGGCCTTCGACGCGCCGTAGCCGCCCCAGCCTTCGTATGCCTCGCTGCCCGCATCGGACGTCACGTTGATGACGACGGCGTCGTCGCGCAGATGGGGGAGCAGTGCCTGCAGCAGCCCGAGCGGGGCGACGACGTTGGTCTGCATCAGCATCTCGAGTCGGTCGAGCGGGTAGTCGACCAGCCGTGGCAGCGGTGACTGCCCCAGGTCGCTGGCGTTGTTGACGAGCAGGTCGAGCCCGCCGAGCGACGCGACCAGCTGCGCGAGCCGCTCGCGCTCGGACTCATCGCCGACATCGCCCGCGGCGGGGATGACCGTGCCGCTTCCGTTGACGCCGTCTGCAGCGTGCTGCAATGCCGCCTCGTCCCTGGCTGTCGTGACGACGTCCCAGCCTTGTTCGACAAGTGCGCTGGCCAGTGCCGCGCCGAGGCCGCGGGATGCGCCGGTGATCAATGCGATTGGCATGTCGAGCCCTTCTCAATGGTGACTGTCTGGCGTACCGTAGAAGTTGAAGCCCCCTTTAAGTCAAGAGGTTCGTGTTGGCGGAGGAACTGCTCACTGTTGGAGACGTCGCCGGGCGCAGCGGCTTCGCGACGTCCGCGATCCGCTACTACGAGCGCGAAGGGCTGGTGGGTGCCACCCGCACCGCGGGAGGACAGCGGCGCTTCGACCGCAGTGTCCTGCGTCGGCTGGCGTTCATCCGCGCCGGCCGCAATGTCGGTCTGACACTCGACGAGCTGCGCAGCGCGCTCGACTCGCTGCCCGATTCGCGGACGCCGACGAAGGCCGACTGGCAGCGGCTGTCGCGACAGTGGCGGACGCGGCTCGACGACGAGATCGCGGCGCTGGTCACGCTGCGCGACGGGCTCGATTCCTGCATCGGCTGTGGGTGTCTGTCGTTGCAGCATTGCCGCATCCAAAATCCCGGCGACGTGGCGGCGTACATCGGCAGTGGGGCCGTCTACCTACCCGACCGCCTCACCGATCAGCGCCGCGAAGATCCCGCGAAATGACCTATGACCGTGAATCGCCACGCTCAAATCGGCGCCAACCCCGACGGAATCGGTCAGTTCACTCGGTATGGCGTGCCGGCCGTTGGGCGGCGTGATGACGGAGTGGGCAAGCGGCGAGAACTACGAGCCGTTCATCGGCCGGTGGAGTCGTCTGGTCGCGCCCGAGTTCATCACCTGGCTGGCCGTGCCGGAGGACCGGCACTGGCTCGACGTGGGCTGCGGCACCGGCGCGTTGACCGCAACGATCCTCGAGAACGCCGCCCCGGCGCAGGTGGTTGGAGTCGACCCCTCGCCAGGCTTCACGGCGTACGCACGGCAGAACATCAGCGACGTGCGCGCGAGGTTCGACGTAGGCGACGCGCAGGAACTCCCGGTCCAGGACGCAGCGTTCGACGTGGTCGTGTCCGGCCTCGTCCTCAACTTCGTGCCGGACCGCGCGCGAGCGATGGCTGAGATGCGCCGTGCGGGGCGACGTGGAGCGGTGGTCGCGGCCTACGTGTGGGACTACGCGGGCGAAATGCAGTTGCTGAGGCACTTCTGGGACACGGCCGTCGAGTTGGACCCGGCCGCACATGTGTTGCACGAGGGCAATCGCTTCGACGTCTGCTCCCCGGATCGATTGCGAGCAACCTGGTCCGATGCCGGCCTGGCGAACGTGCAGACGCGACCGATCGACGTATCGACGGTGTTCGCGGACTTCGATGACTATTGGACGCCGTTCCTGAGCGGACAGGCACCCGCGCCGTCGTACGCGATGTCTTTGAGGGACGCCGACCGGTCGCGGTTGCGTGAAGCGCTCCGTCGACGGCTCCCCATCGAGGCGGACGGCCCGATCCGGCTGACCGCCCGGGCCTGGGCCGTTCGCGGCACCAACTAGCGGCAACGGGCGGCGAAACGGGCCGCGTCACTCGGCCGCGCCAGATTTTTGCACATGACGTACGCCGGGGGCGATCTGCGTTGAACAAATCATTAAGGGGTTGCTAATATAAGTGGCAAGCAATACAGTTGCCACATGCACGCATTCGACATCCTCGGTGACCCGGTACGCCGGCGCATCCTCGAACTGCTCGCCGACGGGGAGCGGTCGGCAGGAGACGTCGGCGCGGTGGTGCAGGCGGAGTTCGACATCTCGCAGCCGGCGGTCTCGCAGCACCTGAAGGTTTTACGCGAGAACGGATTCGCCACCGTCCGGGCCGAAGGC
>JBDSAK010000337.1:0-4190 GCA_039922195.1 Mycobacteriales bacterium | reverse complement strand
GCCGGGGTAGCCGACCAGGACGGAAAGGCCGCGCGAGCAGCGGCGACGGCGCGGTCGGCGTCCTCTGCAGTCCCGGCGCTCACCTGCGCGACGACCTCTTCGGTCGCGGGGTTGATGACGTCGATGCGTTCGGACGACGAAGACGGCGACCATTGACCGGCGATGTACTGCGAGGTGCGATCGATCACGGCCGTCTCACCGGCGGCTCGGAAATCCGGCCCGGGTGCTCGTCGGCGAGGTGATCGCGCAGTTCGTTCGCGGTCGCGAACCGGAGCGGGCACTCAGGGCATTGATGTGCGGCCATGTGGCGGACCTCCCGACTTCATCTCTACGCCGGGCGAGCGCCGCTGGCAACTCAACCCGCGGGAGAGCCACCCCAGCCCGTGGGCGCCGGTGCCCACCCCGGCGGGGACACCGTCGGCTGCTGGGCGACGTACCTCAATGCCGGGTTGGGCCGCATCGCCGCGATGAACGCCGGGTGCACCTTTTTGACCTGGATGCTGTTCTCGAAGAGCGTGCCGGTCGGTCCGCTCATCACGTCGAGCACGGTCGACATGGCGAAGAGCCAGCCGAGGACCAGCACAGACCCAAGCACGACCAGCCCCGCGCTTGCCGTGCCGACACCGGCACCGAGGGCGCCCAGGGATCCGAGACCAACTACCCAGCGGATCACTCGCGCCGCCTGGCGGCCGCTCTGGCAATCGGCGCAGGACGGGAAGCGGAAGGTCTGCGCTTTCTGCATCACCGCGCAGGCGATGAGGAACGGCAGGATGCCCAGCAGGATGAAGACGACAACCCACGACGGGAGCTTCGTGCCGAACTTGCGCTCTGACGCACGGTCCGCTCGCTGACCGTGTTTGGGGCAGATCGCCGGCAGCCAACCGGTCTGCACGTCGTACAGCGCGATCTGTATATCGGCCACGACTCCCCCTCCCGGTCACGTCCTGTTGTCATCGGACCCGACGATCCAGGCCTTGAATGTCCGCAATTGGACGAACCGGACCATCGTTGTTCGGAGTGGCTCGCATGGGCATTCGTGCGAGGATGGAGCGAATTGCCAACACATTTCCAGGAGCCAGCCCACGTGCTCGAACAGAACCTGACGCGTGACGAGGCGCGTCGGCGCGCCCAGATCCTCGATGTTGCGTCGTACGCCGTCTCGCTCGACCTCACGACAGGCGACAAGACCTTCCGCTCGACGTCGACTGTGCACTTCGGATGTCGCGAGCCGGGGGCCACGACGTTCCTCGAACTGATCGCCGACCGCGTCGAGTCCATCGAGCTCAACGGCGCGACTGTTGCCCTCGCGTCATTCGAGGGCGGCCGCATCGCGCTCCCGTCGCTCGCCACCGACAACGAACTGCGCGTCGTCGCCGACTGCCTCTACGTCAATACCGGCGAGGGACTGCACCGGTTCGTCGACCCGGTCGACAGCGAGGTCTACCTCTATTCGCAGTTCGAGACGTACGACGCCCACCGCGTTTTCGCCTGCTTCGATCAGCCCGACCTGAAAGCGACGTTCACGTTCGACGTGGTCGCGCCCGCGCACTGGGAAGTGATCAGCAACATGGCGACGACCGGGTCGCCGGCGGAGCAAGGTGCGTCACGGCACTGGACGTACAAGACGTCCCCGGTGATGGCGACGTACATCAACGCGATCATCGCGGGGCCCTACCACGTGGAGCGCGACAGGCACGGCGAGATCGACCTGGGCATCTTCTGCCGCACGTCGCTCGCGCAGTACCTCGACGCAGACGAGATCTTCACCATCACCAAGCAGGGCTTCGACTATTTTCACGAGGCGTTCGACTACCCGTACGCATTCGGCAAGTACGACCAGCTGTTCGTGCCCGAGTTCAACGCCGGAGCGATGGAGAACGCCGGAGCAGTCACGTTCCTCGAGGACTACGTCTTCCGCTCCAAGGTGACCTGCTTCGCCTACGAGCGGCGCGCCGAGACGATCCTGCACGAGATGGCGCACATGTGGTTCGGCGACCTCGTCACCATGCGCTGGTGGGACGACCTGTGGCTCAACGAGTCCTTCGCGACCTACGCGTCGGTGCTCGCGCAGAGCAAGGCGACGAAGTTCGTGCACGCATGGACGACATTCGCCAACGTCGAGAAGACCTGGGCCTACCGTCAGGACCAGCTGCCGTCGACGCACCCCATCGTCGCCGAGATCGAGGACATCGCCGCGGTCGAGGTCAACTTCGACGGCATCACTTACGCCAAGGGTGCCTCGGTGCTCAAGCAGCTCGTGTCATGGGTCGGTGAGGACGCCTTCATGCAGGGTATGCGCACGTACTTCCGAGCCCACGAGTACGGCAACACCGAGCTGCGCGATCTGCTCGGCGCGCTCGAGCAGGCGTCCGGACGTGACCTGTCCGCGTGGTCCAAGGAGTGGCTCGAGACCGCCGGCGTCAACACATTGCGGCCCAGCTTCTCCGTCGACGGCGAGGGCGTGTTCACGTCGTTCTCGGTGCTGCAGGAGGCGCCGCCCGACTGGCCCACGTTGCGCTCGCACCGCCTGGCGATCGGCCTGTTCGACGCCACGCCCGAAGGGCTGGTCCGTCGCGACCGCATCGAACTCGACGTGATCGGCGCCGAGACCGACGTGCCGCAACTGGTCGGCGTACGCCAGCCCGATCTCGTTCTGATCAACGACGATGACCTGACGTACACGAAGATCCGCCTCGACGAGCGGTCGGCGGCGACGGTGACCAGCAAGCTCGGTCAGTTGCCCGACTCGCTGTCGCGGGCGCTGTGCTGGGCCGCGAGCTGGGACATGACGCGCGATGCCGAGCTGCCGGCGCGACAGTTCGTGCAGCTCGTGCTCGGCAACATCGGCAGTGAGACCGAGGTCGGCGTCGTACAGATGCTGCTGAGCCAAACCGCCGGCTCGATCTTCAACTACACCGACCTCGACTACCGCTCGACTGCGCTGCGGTCGCTGGCGCAAGTCGCGTGCGATGCGATGCAGTCGGCGGAGTCCGGCAGCGACCACCAGCTCGCGTGGGCGCGATCGTTCATCGGCGCGGCCCGCGGCGACGACCATGTCGCTGTCCTCAACGGCCTGCTCGACGGAACGCACATCGTCCCCGGGCTGACCATCGACATCGACCTGCGCTGGTCGCTGGTGCGGGCCCTGGCCTCGCTCGGGGAGTTGCCCGACGCCGGGATCGCAGCCGAGCTCGAACGCGACCCCACCGCGGCGGGACGGCGTCATGCGTCGGCCGCGCGCGCCTCCCGGCCGAGCGCCGAGGCGAAAGCCGAAGCCTGGACGACGATCATGGACAAGCCCGACCTGCCCAATGCGATCCTGGGTGCCTGGATCGGCGGATTCAGCAACCACGAGCAACACGCGCTGCTCGAGGACTACCGGCTGCGGTACTTCGAGCGGGTGGGTGACATCTGGGCCAACCGCAGCAGTGAGATCGCCCAGGACATCGTCGTCGGCCTGTACCCGGGCATTTTCGTCGACCAGGAAACGCTGGATCTGACGGACGAGTACCTGCGCACACAGAGCCCGCCTCCGCCGCTGCGCCGGCTCCTGATCGAGGGTCGCGACGGTGTTGCGCGCGCCATGCGCGCCCGCGCCAAGGACGCGGCCGCCAGCTAGACGGATGACCTCGTGCCAGAAGGCACAACCGGGGTCACCATGGGCGTCGGCGCAACGGGGTCGCAGCTGCAGCTAGTTGACCGACGCGACGCCACCACAGCAACGATGACGACGATCAGGCACGCCAGCAGCGCGATCGCCACGACGACCGTGGCTGGCCCCCAGGGCGACTGCGCATCTTCATTCATTTGCGAAGTGTCCCGCGTGGCGCGCTACGAACTGCGTCGTACGCGTAACGATCTCGGATCAGTTAAACCGGCTCGTCGTACCCAAGAAGCAGGTCGGGCAGTTCCGCGGCGAGCGCCTCGCCTTCGGCTGGGCGGCCGGCGTACCGCGCGAGCATGTCCAGGCCAAGGCACAGCCCGCCGACGATGTCGCCCACTGCGAAACTCGCCGTCATCGACGTGGCCGCGAGGGCCGCGTGCCGGTCGCTGATGCGGACCCGGATCACCGGGGATGTGACGATCTCGAGCCGGTGCTGGTCGGGCGCGACAACGATGAGTACGGCGGGCTGCGTCAGGTAGCCGAGCGAGCGGAACATCGCCTCGGCGTGTTCACGGGAGTTGTCGCG
>JBDSAK010000336.1:0-4299 GCA_039922195.1 Mycobacteriales bacterium | reverse complement strand
CACGATCACGGTGCCAAAGCTGCACTTCCACCTCCGCACGAGTGCAGTTCACGGTGTGGAGCGGGAGTAGCGGCACAGCGATGCGCCGCTAGCGAGCCGCGCGCAGGTGCAGTCCGTGCCCCGCGGGTCCGGTGAGCACCAACTTGTCGCCGTCGATCTTGAAGCCCACTCGACCTCGCAGTGCCTGGTGCACGGCCTGCTCCACGCGCATCCGAGCCTGGTCGCAGCCCATCTTCGTCCCTCGAATCTCGGCGAACGTGATGGCGGCATTGGCCTCGTCGACCGCGGCGCCGCCGCTGAGCGAGTTGCACCCGCTCGATCCGATGACTCGCTGGTCGTCGACGAACTCCAGGTATGCCTCGACACCCGCCGGAATCGACGACGCACCACCGGCCTCGATGATCGTGTTCACTACCCAGCGGCTGCCGCGCAGCGCCCGATCGGGCCGCGAGACCTTACGGTCTTCAAGCAGGACCCGCGCAGACCCATTGTCGAGCGTCAGTGTTGTCCCCTGCAGGTTCCACCGGGGCTTGCTGCTGAGAAACGCTCCGAGCCACTCGTCCTGCGTGTGTCGCACGATCGGCTCGCAGCCGATTTCGGTCGTCATCACGTCGGTGATGACGAGCCGGCCACCGGCGTCCCAGGCCCCGCCGCCTCCAGAGTTGCAGCCGGCACTCGCGATGACACGGCGGTCATCTTTGAACTCGATCAAGATCCGCGACCCGGGGATGAGTTCCTTTCGTACGCCGTTCTCGGTCACATCGGTGGACAGGAACGAGCGTCCCCACGGCAGCGCAGCAGGTGCCGACCCTGCGGTGACGACCGTGTTGGGACCCTCGACGCGACCGCATGCAGCAAGCGCGAGGACGACGCCAAGCAGTCCGACTGCAGTCTTCGTCTGCACGCGGCTTGGACGCATCGACAGAGCGTACGGTTTCGCCTCGTGCATCACAGGCAGCGGAACAGGAACGTGTGGGGCATCAGCAAACCCGCTGCGCTCGAACCGTCGCTGTCCTAGGCTCGGCGGCCCCGGGAGAAGCGAGGTGTTGATGTACGACGGTGAATTGGTCCGCTTTCGCGCTCTCGAGCCCGGCGATGCGGAACGCATGCTGGGCTGGATCAACGACCCGGACGTGACGTCGGGGCTGGCCGTGCGCTACCCGATGTCCTTGGCAAATGAGGTCGAGTGGGTTGAGACGAACAAGAGTCTCAACTATGGCAACGCCGTCTTCGCTGTTGAGACCATCGCGGATGCCTTGCACATCGGTGGCATCGACATACGCACGCACGCCGGTCCGGAGAATCGCAAGGGCGAGTTGGGTCTGATGATCGGCGACAAGTCGGTGTGGGGGCAGGGCTACGGCAAGGACATGGTGCGTACGGCGTGCCGCTTCGGCTTCGAGGAGATGAATCTGCACCGAATCGAGTTGTGGGTGCACGGCACCAACGAACGAGCGACGCACGTCTACGAGAGTGTCGGGTTCGTGCGCGAGGGCGTTGCCCGTGACGGGTGGTACCAAGGCGGGCGGTACGTCGACATGGTGCTGATGGGCATGCTGAGGAGCGAGTTCCGCGCGGGCGCGTGAAATTCCCTAGGCTCGGATGTCGATTCAGCCCGATCCCGATCGACGTGTGGGTAGAGCAAGGGCTCACCCGGCAGCCACGCTGCGGGAGACACGAAGGAGACAACAGATGCGCGTACTTGTGATGGTGAAGGCCACGCCGGAGTCCGAAGCCGGCGAGATGCCGAGCGAGGAACTGATGACCGCTATGGGCAACTTCAACGAGGAGCTGGTCAAGGCCGGCATCATGCTCGCCGGTGAGGGTCTGCACCCCAGCAGCAAAGGCGCGCGGGTGAAGTTTTCCGGCACCGACCGCACCGTGATCGACGGCCCGTTCACCGAGACCAAGGAACTCGTTGCAGGGTTCTGGATGTGGCAGGTGAAGTCGTTCGACGAGGCCGTCGAGTGGGTCAAGCGCTGCCCCAACCCGATGCTGAGCGACTCGGAGATCGAGATCCGGCAGGTGTTCGAGGCGGAGGATTTCGGCCCCGAGTTGACCCCTGAGCTGCGCGCGCAGGAAGGCCGGCTTCGCGCCGAGGCTGCGCGCAACTAGCGTCGACGCATGCAGACCGGCGAAACGCATCGCGCAATCGAGGCCGTATGGCGCATCGAGTCAGCGAAGCTGATCGCCGGTCTGACGCGTATCTTCCGCGACATCGGCTTCGCCGAGGATCTCGCGAACGACGCATTGGTCGCGGCGCTCGAACAGTGGCCGCGGTCGGGTGTCCCTGACAATCCGGCCGCGTGGCTGATGACGACAGCGAAGCGCCGCGGCATCGACGGCGTACGCCGCAATGCGGTGCTCGACAAGAAGCACCAGCTCATTGGCCGGGAAATCGAGGCGGCGAGCACCGACGATTTCGACGCCGTCGTGGAGGAGGATTTCGGAGACGACCTCCTGCGGCTGATCTTCACCGCCTGTCACCCGGTCCTGTCGAAGCAGGCGCAGGTGGCGCTGACGTTGCGATTGCTGGGCGGTCTCACGACTCCCGAAATTGCGAGAGCGTTTCTCGTGCCGGAGCCCACCGTTGCGCAGCGCATCGTGCGCGCGAAGAAGACGCTGACCGAGGCGCGGGTGCCGTTCGAAGTGCCGGCAGGGACGGAACTCGCGGAGCGGCTGTCATCAGTGCTCGGGGTGATCTATCTGATCTTCAACGAGGGCTACTCGGCGACTGCGGGCGACGACTGGCTGCGTCCCTCGTTGTGCGAGGACGCGCTGCGGCTCGGCCGCATCCTCGCCGAGCTCACGCCAGGCGAACCCGAGGTGCACGGGCTCGTCGCGCTCATGGAGATCCAGGCATCGCGGCTGCGGGCCCGGATCGGTCCGGGCGGCGTACCGGTGCTGTTGATGGACCAGGACCGGGCCCGCTGGGACCACATCCTGATCCGCCGCGGGGTCGATGCGCTCTCGCGCGCGGAGAGCCTCGGCAAGGCGCTCGGGCCGTATGGGCTGCAGGCGGCGATCGCCGCGTGCCACGCCCGCGCCCGCAGCGCTGAAGACACCGACTGGCATCGCATCGCGGCGCTGTACGACGGGCTCGCCGAGGTTGCGCCGTCGCCAGTGGTCGACCTGAATCGCGCGGTCGCCGTCTCCATGGCGTTCGGTCCCGCAGCCGGTCTCGAAATCGTCGACGCGCTGCACGCGGACGGCGCGCTGAGCGGTTACCACCTCCTTCCGGCGGTCCGGGCCGACCTGCTCGCGAAGCTGGGGCGCGCGGACGACGCGGCGGCCGAGTTCACCCGGGCGGCCGCGCTCACGCTCAATGCGCGGGAACGCGAACTGATGCTCGAACGAGCGCAGCAGTGCGTGCCCGGCGGCTAGTAGCGTGAGCGGTACTGAGAGGAGCGCGATGACACAGACCGGTGCTGGCACCGCGGCCAGCCCATGGCAGCTCACCACTCCGAGTGGCTCGTCGGAATACACGATTCACCGCGACGACACGACCGATCCGCCGTCGCTGGTGTGTCAGGTCGGCAAGACCCAGCTGCGGTACGACGCCCGCTGCATCGACGACCTGCACGCGATGCTCAAGCGGCACGGCGACTGGCTGCCGCTGGGCAGTGCCGACGAGCAAAAGGAGGCTGCGCCAGGCACCGTCGAGGCCTGGGCCCGGTCCGCCGACAACCCGATCGGCGGCTGGTACGGCCTGAAGAAGGGCCTGCGCGGCCGCTTCGGTATGTACCTCCCACCGCTGCTGGAGCGGCTGGGGCTCGCGGAAGTCGAGCACAACCCGCGCAACAACCGAATGCGTGCCCGGTAGGCCTAGGCCGCGGCAATCACACCGATCTGCTTGGTCACGGTGAGCCGGCCGGTCGCCTCGCCCTGATAAGAGCCGGACGTCGGCGCGACGTGTGCGTAGTCACGGCCCGTGGCGACGGTGATGTAGCCCGCTCCGGCCCGGCAGCCGTTGCAAGGATCGAAAGCAATCGCCCGGGCGCGGTCGCCGTCGCGCACGACGACCTCGACCCAGGCGTGGCTGCCGCCCTCGCCGAGGAGATGTCCCGACACGTAGCGGGCCGGTACGCCGGCCGCGCGGCAGATCGCGAGCATCACGTGTGCGTGGTCCTGACAGACACCCCGGCCGCCGGCGTAGGCCTCCGCGGCCGTGGTCGACACCGACGTCGGCCCGTACTCGTAGGCGATCGCCGCGTTGACGTGGGCGCAGCACCGCTCGGCAAACTCGACGTCGTCGCGGGTCGAGGCGCGCAGCTTTCGTGCGAGGTCGCGCAAGGTGTC
>JBDSAK010000335.1:0-6161 GCA_039922195.1 Mycobacteriales bacterium | reverse complement strand
ACCGCCGCATCGTGACGCCGTACGAAGTGAGCCGCTACCTCCCGACGCTCTAGCCGGCGGCTGATTCGGCGTACCAGACGAGTGAAAATGACCGTTCGCGTCGACGTTTCCGGACGGCTGAGCGTGGCGAATCACGGTCAGAAGTCATTTCGCGGCACTTGGGGTGGGGAGCCTAGGGTGGCGGGATGACCGCGCCGACGCCCGCTGCCGATCGCGAGCAGACACTCGCGCTCGCCCGGCTGGGTTTCGCCAGTCCGGAACAGGCGAGCCGAACCCTCGCGGAGCGACCGGAACTGTTCGGGCATACGCTCGACACCCTCGCGGCAAGTGCGGATCCCGACCTGGCGATGAACGCGCTGTCGAGCCTGCTCGCGGTGGCGCCCGACGCCGACGACTTGCTGGAATCGATCGACCGCGACGAGTCGGTGCGGACCATGCTCATCGATGTCCTCGCCGTGTCCACGGCGCTGGGCGAGCACCTCGTCCGGCATCCCGAATCCTGGCGCGTGCTGGCCGACCCACTGTTGCTGGCGAGCCGACCAACGGCCCTGGGACTTCGTCGCGCCATGGTGTCCGCGGTGGGGGCCGACCCCGACGACGAGGCGCCGATCGCGAGAGGCTCGACCGACAACGAACTCGGAGAGCTGCGGATCGCCTACCGGATGGCGCTGCTGCGCCTTGCCGCCCGCGATGTCGGCGGGCAGCTCGACGTCGCGGACGTCGCAGCGGAGCTGGCCGACCTGGCCGGCGCGGCGCTCGAAGCGGCTCTCGCGATTGCCCGAGCTGGGCAGCCCGGCGGCGCGGAGCCCTGCCGCCTCGCGATCATCGCGATGGGCAAGTGCGGCGGTCGCGAGCTCAACTATGTCAGTGACGTGGACGTCGTCTTCGTGGCCGAAGCCGTGCCCGGCGGCGACGAGTCGGCAGCACTGCGCACCGCAACGCGGCTGGCCGAGGGGGTGATCCGCGCCTGCGGCGTGACGACGTCAGAGGGAACGCTCTGGCCGGTCGATGCCGCGCTGCGACCCGAGGGCAAGTCCGGCCCGCTGGTGCGCACGCTGGCCAGCCACGAGGCGTACTACAAGCGGTGGGCGAAGACGTGGGAGTTCCAGGCGCTGCTCAAGGCGCGGCCGGTCGCCGGTGACGCGGCCCTCGGGGCGGCGTACACCGCGACGATCGCGCCGCTGGTCTGGTCGGCGGGGGAGCGGCCCGATTTCGTCGAGGACATCCGGGCGATGAAGCGCCGCGTCGAAGGTTCCATACCGCCGACCGAACTCGACCGCGAGCTCAAACTCGGGCCAGGTGGGCTGCGCGATGTGGAATTCGCCGTACAGCTGCTGCAGCTCGTTCACGGCCGTCTCGACGACGCGATCCGGCAGCAAAGCACGCTCGGCGCGCTGCAGTCCTTGGCGGAGCGCGGGTACGTCGGCGACGACGACGCTGCGAAGCTGGACGCGGCGTACCGCTTCCTTCGCAAGACCGAGCACCGGCTGCAACTGCAACGGCTGCGCCGCACGCATCTCATCCCGAACGACCCGGCAGCGTTGCGCTGGCTCGCGCGATCGCTCGGGGCGCGCGACACCGCCCGCAGCACTGCTGTCGAGGTGTGGCAGAAGGAGCACCAGCGGCACGCCGTCGAGGTCCGCAGGCTGCACGAGAAGTTGTTCTACCGACCTTTGCTGCAAGCGGTTTCCCGTCTTCCCGGGGACAGTGTGCGGCTGTCGCCGCAAGCAGCGACCGAACGTCTCGAAGCACTTGGCTTCGCTGACTCGCGCGGGGCGCTGCGGCACCTCGAAGGGATGACCTCTGGGCTGTCGCGCCGCGCGCAGGTGCTGCGGACGATGCTGCCCGTGATGCTTGGCTGGTTCGCCGATGCGCACGACCCCGACGGCGGGCTGCTCGCGTTCCGCCAGGTGTCCGAAGCGCTGGGTGAGTCGCCGTGGTTCCTCGCTTTGCTGCGCGACTCGGACGTCGTTGCCGAGCGACTCGCCAAGCTGCTCGCCGCGAGCGGGTACGTCGGCGACCTGCTCGGACGCGCGCCCGAGGGCGTCAGCATCATCGCGAGCGACGACGAGCTGGTGCCGCATGCCCCCGCTGCGCTCTGCGCGGAGCAGGCATCTGTCGTCCGTCGGCACGCTGATCCGGAGACGGCTGTATCGGCAGCGCGCGGCGTACGCCGGCACGAGCTGTTGCGGGTTGCGTGCGCCGACCTCCTTGCCTTGCTCGACGTGCGCGCTGTCGGGGTGGCCCTGAGCGACGTTGCCGACGCGACTATTGCGGCGGCGCTCGACGTGGCGATTCGCAAGGTGGAAACCGACCGCGGATCGCGGCTCGATGTGCGCATCGTGGTGATCGGCATGGGCCGGCTCGGTGGCCGCGAGCAAGGCTACGGGTCGGACGCGGACGTACTGTTCGTGCACGACCCGTTGCCGGGTGCGGCAGAGAGCGAAGCCGCCGACACCGCGCTCGCCGTCGCCAATGAATTGCGTCGGCTGCTCGCCCTCCCCGCACCCGACCCGCCGCTCACGATCGACGTGGATTTGCGCCCCGAGGGTAAGCAAGGCCCGCTCACCCGCAGCATCGCGTCGTTCGCCAAGTACTACGAACGTTGGTCGGTCGTCTGGGAGGCGCAGGCTTTGCTGCGGGCGCGGTTCGTGGCCGGCGATCCCGCGCTCGGCAGAGAGTTCGAAGAACTCATCGCCCCGGTCCGCTGGCCCGCAGACCTCTCTGCCAACGACGTGCGCGAGGTACGCCGCATCAAGGCGCGCGTCGAGAACGAGCGGCTGCCGCGTGGTGGCGACCGCGGGCGGCACATGAAGCTCGGTCCCGGCGGCCTCTCCGACGTCGAGTGGACGGTCCAGTTGCTTCAACTGCAGCATGCGCACCGGGTTGCCGGCCTGCGTACGACGTCGACGCTCGACGCGCTCTACGCGGCGGCACAGGACGGGCTGATCGACGCGGGCGACGCGGAGACTCTCGCCACGGCGTGGAAGCTCGTCGCGGACACCCGCAACGCGGTGATGCTGGTGCGCGGCCGGGCGAGTGACATGCTGCCCGATGAGGCCAGGGCCACCGCGGGTGTCGCCCGCGCACTGGGCTTTCCGGCGGGGAGCCGCGGAGAGTTCCTCGAGCAGTACCGGCGCGCGACCCGGCGCGCGCGGATCGTCGTCGAGAGGGTGTTCTACGGGTGACAGCCACCATGGCACCGGCCACGTCGAGCTTCGTCGCCGCGGAAGGCGTGCGGTTTCACCTGTGGCGCAGCGAGCCCGCCGAGGCGACGACCGCGCCGCCGACGCTGCTGCTGCACGGCGTACCGGAGACTGCGATGTGCTGGCGTGATCTCATGCCTGCACTTGCGACCGACCGGATCGTCCTCGCCCCCGACCTCAAGGGTCTGGGCAAGAGCGAGGTCCGCGGGCCGTACGACAGCGCGACGATGGCTGACGAACTAGCCGCACTCGTGCTGCACGAGGTCGACGGCAAGGTCGACATCGTGGGTCACGACTGGGGCGGCCGGCTCGCGCTGGCGATCGCGCGCGCGCGGCCGGACCTCGTGCGGCGGTTGGTCATCATCAATGCGCCGTATCGCGAGATCAAACTCCATCGGGCGCCGCACGTTGCGGCGTTCGCGCTGCCGGGCCTGCCGGAAGTCATCTTCCGGCTGACCGGTGAACGGCTCGTCCGCGCGCTCCTGCACGCGGGGTGGCGCAGCGAGACACCACTCGACGAGGAGGTCGCGCAGCACTACGCGGCGACGTACGCCGAACCAGAGCGGACGGCGGCCATGCTCGGCTACTACCGGGCTGCGGCCCGCCCGGCGATGGCAACGGCCATCAGGAAACTGGCCCGACGGGCGCCCGCGCAGAAGCGCCCGCCCGTCCACCTGGCGGTTGAGCGAAGCCTGGTGATCTGGGGTGCCGACGACCCGGTGCTGCCGATTTCGGTCGGCGAATCGGTGGTCCGGGATCTCGGCTCCAGCGCGTCGATGGTGACGCTGCCCGGCGTCGGACACTTCGCGCCGGAGGAAGCCCCGGACATCGTCGTACCGACCGTCGCGCAGTTCCTCAGAGCGCCGTAGCCGCGCGCTCCTCCTCGAGGTGGATGTCGACGGCCGGCTGGCCAGAGAGGACCCGCTGGATCAGGAAGCCGAGCCACAGCGCGACGAGGCCGCCGAGCGCGTCCAGCCAGAAGTGGTTGCCGGTGACGACGATCACGACAAAGGTGGCAAGCGGATAGACAACGCCGCAGACGCGCGCCCAGGTGGTCGGGGACAGCCGGACGAGCGCGATGGCGACCCACGTCGACCACGCGACATGCATCGATGGCATCGCGGCGAACTGGTTGGAGACCGCAGCCACCCCGCCGGATCCCCAGGAGCCCCACTGGCCGTAGAGAACAATGGTGTCGATGAACCCGATCTGCGTCAGCATTCGCGGCGGCGCGAGCTCGTAGAACGTGTAGCCGAGCAGCGCGACGACGTTGGTGCTGTAGAGCGCAGTGCGCAGGCCGCGGTACTGCAGCGGATGCCATTTGTAGATCCACACGAGAATGCCGACTGTCACGAGAAAGTGGGCGATGGCGTACCAGTAGTTTGCGATGTGCGCGAGCCACTCGATGTCGGCAACGTAGTTGTTCATCGCCAGCTCGAAGCCGGCGCCGATCCGCTTCTCGAAGAGCCAAATGTCCAGGGCCCGGCCGCACGCCTCGCGCTGCAGATCGCTCAGCGTGTTGCGCGCCCCGCAGTCGGCCGCCACGCCGCCGCCGACATTGTTGCGGACCTGTCCGTACAGCAGGTAGCTGATCAGGATGAACAGGATTTCCTGCCACCACCGCGGCGATCTGCGTAGCCGCCACCGCGTCGGGAGGACTCCCCAGCGGCCCTCGGCAGCGGCACGTGGCGTACGCCGGATCGGCTTGTGCTCACCGCGCGCCCCTCGCGCGTCCGGTGGCGTTGACATGCGGGCATGATTCCATGCGCGGGACCCGCGCGCGCTAATGGTTTGCGCCGGGATGCGCAGGCGAGAGCAGGTCGTCGAGGGCTTCCTCGATGTGCGGATGCAGGAACTGGAAGCCATCGCCGAGCAGCTTCGCCGGTACGGCGCGCCGTCCGGTGAGGGCGAGTGCCGGATCGGTGCGAAGCAGGACCGCCCCGGCGTGCACGAGAAACGCCGGTGTCGGCGGCGCGAGCGGGCGCCGCAGCGCACGGCGGAACGCAGCCATCAGCTGCGCATTCGGCACCGGGCACGGACTGGTCGCGTGCACGACACCCGCCATCGTCGGGCGATCGATGCAGTGTCTGATCAGGGCGACGAAGTCGGCGACGTGCACCCAACTCGTCCACTGCCGGCCGGTGCCGATTCGTCCGCCAAGTCCCCATTTGACTATGCCCTGCAGGCGCGAGAACGCCGGAGTGCCTGGGTCGAGAACGATGCCCGTGCGCAATACGATTTTGCGTTTCACGATCACGGCGCTGGCCGCGGCCTCCCAATCGCGGGCCACTCCCGCCATCTGAGGCGGCCCGTCGGCCGGCGCAGCGGACTCGGTGAGGATTGCCTCCCCGGCGTCGCCGTAGATCGCGAGCGTGCTCATCTGTATCCAGACCGCCGGTGCGACGTCGAGGCCCCACGCTGCGTCGACGAGCGCGCGCGTCGGTTCGACCCGCGATCGGGTGAGCAGCTCGATGTTGGCCGCCGTCGGCCGCCGGTCCACGAGGTCGCCGCACACGTTGATGACGGCCGCCCCCGCCAGTTCTCCGGCCCACGCACCTACGGTGCGGCCGTCCCAGGCCACCTCGCGGTACGGCGTAGCGCCGGATGGGGTTCTGGTCAGCACGACGACCTCATCGCCTCTCGCAGCAAGGTCGGCCGCAACACGACGGCCGAGCGACCCACTGCCACCGGCAATGACGACCTTCACGAGACGCAGAACTCATTTCCCTCGGGGTCTGCCATCGTCACCCAAGTCTGCGGTCCTTGTTGGCCGTCCCACAATTTGCGTGCGCCAAGCGCTTCAAGTCGCGCGACCTCCGCGGCGCGGTCGTCGACGCCGGGCCTGAGGTCGAGGTGCACGCGGTTCTTGATCGTCTTCGACTCGGGAACAGTCTGGCAGAGCACCCGGGGCCCGACGCCGTCCGGGTCGACGCAGGCGGCGCCGACGCGCGACTT
>JBDSAK010000334.1:0-5204 GCA_039922195.1 Mycobacteriales bacterium | reverse complement strand
TCCGAGCCGTTCTGCGGCGACTGCGACCGCATTCGCGTCACCGCCGAGGGCAAGCTGCGCACGTGCCTGTTCAGCCTCCACGAGACCGACCTGCGCACGCCGATCCGCGCCGGCGTCAGCGACGACGGGTTGCGCGAGATCATCCGCGCCGCCGTCTGGCGCAAGGAGCTCAAGCACGGGGTCAACGAACCCGGGTTCCGCCAGCCGGAGCGCACGATGTCGCAGATCGGCGGTTAGCTGCGGGTCTCCCGGGACTCGGCGTCTGGCGTCTACAGCGGGCAGCTGACGTCGCTGCCGGTGAAGCCGGCGGCGAGCGCCTGGGTGTTGAAGCGCAGCGAGCCGATGTATGTCGCGCCGGGGCTGCCTTGCGGCCCGAGCGTGTCTGCGTATAGGGATGGCCCGACGGTCGCGCCGGCGTCGCGGGCGATCGCTCGGGTGAGCTTCGGGTTGGCGGAGCTCTCGGGGAAGATCGTCGTGACGCCGGCTGAGCGGATCGTGCGCACGAGCCTTGCCACTTCGCCGGCGGATGCTTGCGCTTGTGTGGAGAGCGCGGGGATGACGGTGCCGATGACGTCGATGTCGTAACGGTCGGCGTAGTAGCCGAGCGCGTCGTGGTCGGTGACGAGCTTGCGCCTGGCGGCAGGGATGCGTCGCATGCACGCGTCGATCGCGTCGTCGAGCTCGCGGAGCTTGGCGACGTACGCGCCGGCGTTCCTCGTGTAGGTCTCGCGGCCGTCGGCGTCGGCCTTGGTCAGCGCGTCGCGGATGGCTTCGGTTGCGAGGATCGCGTTGCGCGGGTTCTGCCACCAGTGCGAATCGATCTCGCCGTCGCCGCGGCGCGTCGTCAGCGCGTCGATCAGCGTGACCGTGGCCGCTGAGGAGCCGGCGTTGCGCAGGACGTCGTCGAGCCATTCGTCCAGATCGCCGCCGGAGCGCACGATCACGGCAGCGTTGCCGACCGAGTTGACGTCGCTTGGTCGCGGCTCGTATTCGTGCGGGTCGGCGTTTGGCTGCAGGATCTGGCGCACGCGTGCCCGGTCTCCGGCGACCGCTCGCGCGAGGTCGGCGACCTGCGTCGTCGTGGCGACGATCGTCGTGTCCGCGGGCTCGGCCGCGTTGCCGTCGCCCGAGCCGCACGCGGCGAGGATCGCGGCGGCGAGGGCGACGGCGAGCAAGGCGATGAACGTGCGAGGAGTCATCCAAACCAAACGCTAGCAGCGAATGATTCTCGTTTGCGTTAGAGGTCGGGTTTCGCGGGTCACGGCGCGCGCGTCGATGTCCGCCTCACGCAGGTGTTCGATCAGCGCGGCGCTGAGCACGCCGGCGGCGAGCGGCCGGACGGCGTAGGCGAACACGAGCGTGTTGACCGTCGCTCCGCGGGCTGAGCCCGCGCGCATCGCTCCGTCGTCAGTGCTGGTGGCCGCCGAGCATTCCCGCGAACACGCTCGCGGAGCAGATCATCATCCCGATTTGGACGCGGTGCGTGCCCACGAGCACGCGCAGACCACGGACGACGCGCAGTTCGGGACGCAGGACGACCGTCACGTAGGCAGCCAGGAGAAGCTGGTCGATCGTCGCCGCTGCGTCGGCCAGACCGATCGGCTCCGCATCCCAGGTGTAGGGACCGATGGGAACTCCGACCGTGCGTGACAACACCCAGACGGCGACGATCGCCACGTTCGCGTACGCGCCGATCCGCAATGCGCGTGCGCTGGCCCGGTTGCGCCACAGCGCGATGCCCCAGAGCACCTGCCCGTAGGTGACGACCATGAAGAAGACGCCGTACAGCCAATAGTGCGAGAAGTGATCGACCGTCGCGATCGCGTGCACGACCCCGGCGGTGAGCGACAGGCCTGCGGCGATCCTGACCGCGTCGCCGAGGGCTGAGCAGCTCGGCTGCGCGAGGTCCGCGCCGCCGGATGCAGCGGGTGCGGGAGTGCCCGCGGCGGCCGCCGTCGCCGGGTGTGGCGGAGGAGCGGGGGGTGCGGTGCTCGGCTGCACGCTCACGCGTCGCGTCCTCGGAACGAATCGGCGATCGCGTCGAACTGGGACGCGACCGCAGGCAGGCGCTGGGCCGGAATCGCCTGAAACACCAACTGGACCAGCTTGCGGTCCTTGAACAGGAAGTAGTGGTCGTGCGCGCCGCCGCTGTCACCGCTGCCATACGTGTAGCGGTAGCGCCAGCCGGGCAGCCCTCCGACCACCACCGCGGCCGGCTCGGTGAGCTGTTTGGCGCGGTCGTCGGCGCTCAGCAGCGAATCGGTGTAGCCCCGTACGACCGGCAGCGCCTCTCGCGTTACCGGCACCTCGAGGCCGCTCGCCGAGACACGCATGAGCAATGACGTGGCGTCACCGACGGCCGCGAGCAGGACGAGCTCGGGATCCTGCGGCCGATCCGCGAGGCGCCTCCACGTCGCCGGGTAGGCGATCGAGATCTTCGCCACCGGATCCTTGAAGCGGATGAGGTCCGTCCGCGTGACCGGGCTCTCGGTCTGCGACAGCAGATTGCGCCCGACCGCCGCGCCCGCCAGCAGGGCCAGGATCGCTGCGACGACGACGACGACGATCAGCTTGCGATTCACGCCCTCACCTAAGGGCCCGCGACGAGAGAGCCCGGCGCAAGCCGGGCTCTCACCTCGACGATCAGCTTTCCCAGGGACGCTTGCCGGTGATGTCCAAGCGGGCCGGTTGGCTGGAACCGCCGTCCCCGTCACCCGGTGCGGGCGGCGGCGCTGGCGCCTGCTCCTGCGGTGCTGCGGCCTGGTGTTCCGTCTGACGGATCACGATGCGACCTGTCGACGGGTCGACCCCCGACCCCGGCGCACTCGCGTCCGAGCCTTCGCGGGGCTGCGGACGGACGCCCGGCGTTGCGGACGACTCGTACTGCAGTGGCGAGTCCTGACCGACCACCGGCGAATTCGGGCGGGCCTGAGGGTCGCCTCCGGGTCGCGGATACAGCATCGCTGCCGCGGTCGTGGCGTACTTCGGGTCACGCACGGCCGGACCCTTGGCATGCGCGGCGCCGATCGGCGCCCCACGTCCGAGGGAGGCCAGGATGCCGACGCCGCGGGTGTAGACCACGCCCGTGTTGGTCACCGGGCCGCTGCGTCCGACGCGCTGCAGGAACTTCGCCCCCTCACCCGGGAACAGCGATTCCACGAGACCGCCGGCGTCGTTGCCGGCCTTCTTGAGGAAGAGGTTCTCGAGCAGGTCACGGCCGGCGACGAGGTTGCTGGTGATCCCGTCGAGAACGCCGTTGATCGGCGCGGTCTTGGCGACGATCTCGCCGACCGAGCCGATGACGATTCCCAGACCGCGGTTGATCTTCACGAGCTCGAAGATCGTCCTGATCAGCCAGAACGCCAGGGCCGCGATGATCACGGTGATGATGACCAGCATGATGAACACTGCCAATGACATGAGCCCCCCTTTATGCGTCCGGGAGGGCCACGTCGAGCGAGCCCCCGTAGTTGGCGAGAGATCCGACGATCTGGCTGATGTAGTTCTGCGTCGTCAGCAACACCACGACGGCGTCGAGGTCCTTCGACGCTGCCGCAGCGACGCCGGCGATGGCATCGGTCCGCGGAACGATGCTCTGCGCCGTCGACAGCACGCTCTGGAGCAGACCGATCAGGAGAACGGCGGCGACGACGAGGATGACGTTCATGATCCAGATCCAGACCATCGGTCAGCCCCCTGCCTTGCGGACCACGAGCGCCGCCTTCGCGGCGATCCCCGGCAGGACGCCGGCGATCACCTGCAGCGGAGCGTTGACGTCGGCGACCCACTTCGACAGACCGCGCAGATGCTGGGACTCCACCGTCCCCAGCATGCCGCCCAGGTCGCCCAGGCCGTCCGAGATGGCGGTCAGACGTGCGCGCACCTGATTGAGCCCGACCGACAGGATGACCACGAGCAATGCCGCCTCGACGTAACTGATGAGGATCAGCGCCGTTCTGCTCATAGTGTCTCACCCGCTGCCGTGTAGCCGTCGGTCAATGCGTTCATGTACCCGTCCTGGATGATCGCTTCCTCGATGATCAGGTTGAGTACGGCCGGCGTCTGCGCCAGCAGCGGGATCTTCGACGTGTGCTGCGCCACGACCGGCGCGGTCTCCAACAGCGTGCCGACGCTCTGCTGAATGTCCTTCACGAAACTCAGCAGAAGCATCAGCAGGATGACCACGACGATCAGGACGACGGCGCCCATGCCGACGGCGACCTGCCACAGCGCGTGCGTGTCGTATGCGGCGAGCACCCTCATTTGCCCACCGCGATCTTCCTGAGCGAGCGAGCCATGTGAAGGATCCGGACCGCGGAATCGTTCACGAGCTCGACGCCCTTGTCGAGGCTGGTCGTCTGCGCGCGGACGACGTCCACGCCGGCCACGGCTTCACGCGCCTGATCGCCGATGCGGGCCGCCAGCGTGAGGAGGGTCCCCACGACGATGACCACCACCACGATGATGACGAACGCAAGCCCGAAGGCGACGTACCAGTCAGTGTATGTAGCTGCCATGTTGGTACCTACCTACTTGTTACAGAACTGGGAGCCGAGCAGCAGCGTGCTGCAGTCGATCCCGTTGGCATGTCCGAGCACGGTGTTCGTTCCGTTCTGAGTGCCGACGTTGGCAAGGACCCCGTCCAAGTCCCTCTTGATCGGTCCGGTCTCGTCGATGATCGAGCGCACGCGCTCGTTGATCATCTGGACGCGTCTGTCGATGCTTTCCCCGGTGGACTTGATCGTCGACAGGCTGCCCAGGATCGAGCGCGCGCTGCCATTGATCTCATTCGCCGACATGCGGACGTTGAGGGCCAGGCTGCCGATCGACTTCACCTTCTGGTTGATCTCGATCACGTTGACGAAGATGCCGTCGACGGTCCCGCCGATGTCCTTCGCGTTGGCGTTGATGCGGCCCGCGACCTCGTTGATGTCGCCCACCTTGCCGAGGATCGACTTGAGCTTCGGATCGATGCCCTTTTCGGCGGTCTGAAGCGTGCGGTCGAGGCTCGGCGACAGCGGTTCGGCCGCCTTGCGGATCGCCTCGGCGATCACGACGGTCTTCTTCGCCTCCGCGATGAACGGGCTCTCCTTGTTGATCTCCTGGACCGTGGTCTTGATGTTCTTCTCGGGCTTGCCGTCCTCGGTGACCCTGCCGGTCACGCCGCTCACCGAACGGTCGATCGACCGCGCGGCGAGCAGGGT
>JBDSAK010000333.1:0-5741 GCA_039922195.1 Mycobacteriales bacterium | reverse complement strand
AGTACCACGAGCGAGTTGCGGGGCAATTCGGTGCCGGCCGCGACGCTCTGCTTGAGCACGGTCAGCAGCGGCTGGTCGCTGAACTCGTCCGGATTGAAGCGCACGCGGAAGCCGGCATTCTCCAGCGTTGTGGTCGCGTCTTCGCGCGGCATCCCGAGCACCGACGGCACCTTGAGCGTGCCGGCCGCCACCCAGAGCTTCACCTCGCTGTTGGCGTTGACCTCTTGGCCCGCGACCGGGTCGGTGCGCAGCACGGAGTTGGGGGCCGCGTTGGGGTCTTGTTCAACGGTGATCTCTTTCGCCGGGCGCAGGCCGGCCTTGCGCAACTCCTCGAGTGCCTCCGGCAGCGGCAGCTGGACGATGCGCGGCACGAACTTGCGCTCGATGCCCGAGGAGACGGTCAGGTCGACCGACTCGCCCTTCTTCAGCTTGAAGGGCGGCGCGGGGCTTTGCTTGATGACGATGCCCTTTTTGACCTTGCCGGTGTTGTCGGGCGTCTCGGCGACTTGGTCCACCACGAGGCCGGCGCCCGACAGGATCTTCGTGGCCTCGGTGAGCGTTTTGCCGACGATGCTCGGGACGGGCGCGCTTGTTGCCGGCGCCTTTGCCTTGTTGTCCAGAAATGCGCGCAGCGCCAGCCCGGCCACGAGAAACACGCCGACGACGGCGGACAGCAGCAGGAAGTAGCCAAGGCCGCGGCCCGCTCGCTTCGCGGGCGTTGCCGCGGGACGCGCGTTGGTCCGCATGACCCGAGTTGCCGACGCCGCCGGCACCGGCTGCAGTACCTGGGTCGCGTCCTCGTGCAGTACGGGCGTTGCCTGCACCGCGCGACCGGCCGCGGCACTGAGCAGGTCCTCGCGCATCTCATCGGCCGACTGGTAGCGGTTGCCGGGGTTCTTCGCCATCGCTTTCAGCACGACCGAGTCGATCGCCGGCGAGATGTCGCGGTTGAGTTGCGACGGCGCGACCGGCTGCTCCCGAACATGCTGGTAGGCAACGGAAACCGGCGAGTCGCCGACGAACGGGGCGCGTCCCGCGACCAGCTCGTACAGCAGGCACCCGGTCGAGTAGAGGTCGCTGCGCGCATCGACGTGTTCGCCGCGCGCCTGCTCCGGTGAAAGGTATTGCGCCGTGCCCATGACCGCGGCCGTCTGCGTCATCGTCACCGACGACGTCATCGCGCGGGCGATGCCGAAGTCCATCACCTTGACGGTGCCGGCCTTGGTGAGCATGACGTTGGCCGGCTTGATGTCGCGGTGGATGATCCCCGCCGCGTGGCTGAACGCGAGGGCGGAGCAGACATCGGAGGTGACTTCCAGCGCGCGGCGCGGGTACATCGGGCCTTCACCCCGCAGCACGTCGCGCAGGGTCCGGCCCTCGACGTACTCCATGACGATGTACGGCGTCCCGTCGTCATCGCCCGTGTCGTACACGGCAACGATGTTGTGGTGGTTGAGCGACGCCGCGGACTGTGCCTCGCGCCGAAAGCGGGCGATGAACGACGGATCGCTGTTGAGTTCGTCGCGCAGGAGCTTGATGGCGACATCACGGTCGAGGCGGGTGTCGCGGCCGAGGTAGACCTCGGCCATGCCGCCCGTGCCGAGCAGTCCACCGAGCTCGTAACGGCCACCGAGCGTGCGTTGTCCGGTAGTCATGCCGCCGCGGGGTGCCCTTCTCTGAGATGCGTCCGTGTCCATGTGCGGTTGGACGTGCCGCCCGCGGTGTTGTTACCGCCGAAATCGGAACCGAGACACGATTGTCATGTCCAACGGTACCCGGCATTGGCGTGGCCGCTGGGAATGGCACCCCGGCGTGCGCGGTTTGTCCTACTACAAGCCGACTCCGCGAAGGGCCCAATATGTCGCTGTACGAGATTCCCGTACGCCGCCTGGACGGCTCCCCAGCGTCCCTGCTGGAGCACGCGGGCAAGGCGGTGCTTGTCGTCAACGTCGCGTCGCGGTGCGGAAAGACGCCGCAGTACGCCGGGCTGGAGCGGTTGCAGCGCACCTACGCCGACCGCGGTTTCACCGTGGTGGGGGTGCCGAGCAACCAGTTCAAGGGCCAGGAGCCGGGTACGGCCGACGAGATCGCGCAGTTCTGTGCGCAGACCTACGGCGTGAGCTTCCCGCTGCTCGAGAAGACCGACGTCAATGGCGATGACCGCCATCCGCTGTTCGAGGAATTGACCAAGGCGCCGTACGCCGACGGCAGGCCCGGCGGCGACGTCACCTGGAACTTCGAGAAGTTCCTGGTCTCCCCTGAGGGCCGGGTGGTGGGCCGATGGTCGCATGACGTCGAGCCCGACGACGCGTCGCTCGTGGCCGCAATCGAAGCTCGGCTGCCGGCGGCTTAGTCGTCCCTGCCCCGGCCCTTCTTCTTGCCGCGACCGGCGTCTCGGACGACCGGTGCAGGCGGTCCTGACGAGGTGCTGAGGGTGACCGTCGCGCCCGGAGCGAGCGGTGTGGCGGCCGCGGGCTCCGCACTGACCACGATTCCCTTGCCGGCGGCACTCGTTACGTCGCGCCGCACCGGCTTCAGGCCGGCCTTGGTGACCGCTGTCGCCGCTTGCTCGTAAGTAAGACCGGCGAGATTCGCCGGGACCTTGACCGTCGATGTGCCAGCCGCGGTCGGCGCCGGCGATGAGGAAATGAGCGAACTCGACGCGGTGGGTGTGGCGCCGCCGGCACGCTTGGTATCGCCGGACATCGCGTTCGCCGCAACGATCACCAGCAGCAAGACGGCCAGTGCCGCGGCGGCGGCCGACCAGATTCGCCGGTGCCCCCGCAGTCGGACAGGAGCACTGGCCGCTGGGGTCCGAATGACGCCGGTGCGCATGACCCCGGTGCGCATGACCCCGGTGCGCATGACCAAGGTGCGACCGCCGCGGGTGCCGCCGCGCATCGATGTGCTCGCCGGCAACTCGCCGGCCGGCAGCGATCCTGACGTGACCGCACCCGCGTGCTCAGCGTCGGCGGCGAACTCGCTCGCGTCCGCATGCCGAGCCGCCGGATCCTTCTCGAGAGCGCGCATGATCAGCGCACGCACCGGCTCAGGCAGCTGCTCGGGCAGCGGTTCGGGTTGGTCACGGAGGTGCGCGAGCGCGATCGCGACCGGATTCTCAGCCGCAAACGGGCGGTATCCGGCGACCATCTCGTAGGTCACCACGCCCAGCGAGTACAGGTCGCTGCCCGGCCCGGTCGGCTTTCCCTCGGCCTGCTCGGGCGAGAGATAGCTCGCTGTGCCGACCACGGTTCCGGTCTGGGTCAGCGGTACGGCGTCCACAGCGCGCGCGATGCCGAAGTCGGTCACCTTCACCACGCCGTCGGGGCGCACCAGGATGTTGCCCGGCTTCACATCCCGGTGAACCACCCCAGCTGCGTGGGCCGCGCCCAGCGCCCGAGCGGTCTGCGCCGCGATGTCGAGTGCCTGCGAAACCGGCAGGGCGCCCGTTCGAGCGAGGACGGCGGACAGCGGCTCGCCCGCAACGAGCTCCATGACGAGGTACGGCGCCCCGTTGATCTCGCCGTAGTCGTAGACCGAGGCGATACCAGGATGGCTCAAACCAGCGGTATGCCGCGCCTCCGCACGAAATCGGGCGAGGAACCCGGGGTGCTCGAGGTACTCGGCCTTGAGCAGCTTCACTGCGACGTCCCGTTCGAGCAGGATGTCGCGGGCAGCCCACACCTCGCCCATGCCGCCGACCGCGATGCGGTCGACCAGTCGGTAGCGCCCGCCGAGCGTCACCTCGGAGGTCGTCTGGGCGTCGCTGCTCAGCGCGCTGGTCCCTTCAGTGCTGCGGCGATGATCGCTTGCGCGACCGGGGCGGCGACACGTCCGCCGGTGGCTTCGGCGGAGCCACCGTCGCCTCCCTCGATGAAGACGGCGATGGCGATCTGTGGATCGTCGGCCGGCGCGAAACCGATGAACCACGCGTGCGGTGGTTGGTCCTGGACGTTCTGCGCCGTCCCCGTCTTACCCGCGACCTCCACTCCGGGAACCTGTGCCCGCACGCCGCTGCCGGTGCGAACCACGGTCCGCATCATCTGGTTGAGGTAGACCGCGGTCTGCGGGGACACCGCCGGCTGTTTGCGGAGGCGCTCGGGCTCGGTCTTGCGAACCGTCCGCAGGTCGGACGTGATGATCGAATCGACGACGTACGGCCGCATCACGATCCCGCCGTTGGCGATGGTGGCCGCGACGGAAGCCATCTGCAGCGGAGTCGCCCGGACGTCGAACTGCCCGATCGCCGACTGGGCGAGCTGCGGAGCGTTGATGCCGCTGGGGAATCGGCTGCGGTTGGTCTGGAACGGCAGGCTCTCGACGGGCTCGTTGAACCCGAATGCCTCCGCGGTCGCCCGCAGCCCGTCCCCGCCGATGTCCAGCCCCATGTTGGCGAAGGCCGTGTTGCAGGAGATCTCGAGGGCGCGCTCGACGGTGATCTGGTCCGCGCCACAGGTGGCATTGCCGAAGTTGCGCAGCACGACGTCCTTCGTCAGCGGCAGCGGGAGTTCCTTCGGCGAGGGCACCAGGTCGGTGGGGGTCTTGCGCAGCTGCTCGAAGTACGCAGCCGCGGTGATGACCTTGAACACCGAACCGGGCGGGTACGTCTCGGCGCTTGCCTTGCTCACGAGCGGCTTGCCCGGCGCGTCGAGCGCGGCCTGATAGCCGGCGTCCGATTCCTTCTTCACGACGGAGGCAATCGGCTCCGGGTCGTAGCTCGGGAGGTTGACCATCGCGAGGATTGCCCCGGTCTTGGGATCCATCGCGACAACAGAGCCGCGCCGTCCGGCGAGTAGTTTCGCGGCGAGCTCCTGCAGATCCGGGCGGATCGTCAGCTTGACGTTGGCGCCCTGGGGCTCCCGCCCGGTGACCAGATCCGAGACACGCGCGACGAACAGCGAGTCGTCCTCACCCGAGAGGATCTGGTCGAACTTGGACTCGATGCCGGCTCTGCCCCGGTACAGGGAGTAGTAGCCGGTGATGCTCGCGTAGAGCGGACCGTCGACGTACACCCGCTGGAACTTGTACTCGCCGTCAGTCTTGCGGTTGGTGACGACGGCCTTGTCGCCCGCGATGATTTCGCCGCGCGCCCGTCCGTAGCGCTCGAACACCACGCGCCGGTTGTACTGGTTCTCGCGCAGTTCGTCGGCACGAACGAACTGCACGTAGTTGACGTTGAGGAACAGCAGCCCGAACAACGCGAGCGCGGCAACGGCAACTTTGCGCAGTGGCGCGTTCATCGCGGGCCTCCCCAACCGCGGTTGACGATCTGCGTCATCTCACCGGTCAGCTCGGCGCCCGGCGGCGCGGTGACCGGCCCGGGCGTAGGTGTACGGCCCGCAGCTGAGATGCGCATCAGTAACGCGATGAGGGCGTAGTTGGCGACCAGCGACGAGCCTCCGTACGACAGGAACGGCAACGTCAGGCCGGTGAGCGGGATCAGCCGCGTCACGCCGCCGATGACGACAAACACCTGCAGCGCAAGGGAAAACGCCAGCCCGGCGGCGAGCAGCTTGCCGAACTCATCGCGTACGCCGAGAGCTGCGCGAAGTCCACGGCTGACGATGAGCAAGTAGCAGATGAGTACGACGACGACGCCGATGAGTCCGAGCTCCTCGCCGATCGCGGGGAAGATGAAGTCGGTGCGCGCGAACGGCACGAGGTCTGGACGGCCGCCGCCGAGTCCCTTGCCGGTGATCCCCCCGGTCGCGAATCCGAACATCGACTGCAGCAGTTGGTGT
>JBDSAK010000332.1:0-3205 GCA_039922195.1 Mycobacteriales bacterium | reverse complement strand
GCGATCGATCCGCTGAACAACGTTCCCTGTTGCGACGTCGATCAGCACGAGGTCAACGCGGATTCCGTTGCCCTCGGCGGTGCGCACGCTGTACGCGACTCGCGATGCATCTGCAGCAATGCCGAGGATCTCGCCTTGCTCCTTCTTGACGACCTTGATGCCCCCGTCGGCCTGGATGACAACGATTTCGGACTCGCTTGTGCCAGCATGCAACGCGATGGTGCGGGAGTCTGTAGCGAGCACTTGCTGATAGCCGCCGGGGATGATCGCGCCGGCAGCGTTCAACGGACCTAGGAGTCGCTCGTTCAGCAGGAACTGAACCTTCGGCATCGCGCCGGTCGGCAGCGAAAAATAGAGCAGCGGCCAGGTGGACGGCGCCGGCCCCACAGGCGACTCCGACGGCTGTCCCGCCGATGCGCTTGCCGACATCGACGCAGCGCCGGAACTCAGAGACGGCGTGGCCGTGACACCATCCGCCGTTCCGGCTTGCCGGGTAGACAGTTGCCACGGCACCACTACAGCGATCAATGCGACTGCAAGGGCTCCGGCGGCGGCCTGCGTGCGCCGTACGCGTGACGCGCGTTGCAGTGATCGATCCGCAAGGTCGCGGACCGGCGGTGGCGAACCCGCCTGGTGACGGAGGCTGTCGCGCAGCCGCTCTTCGATGCTCATGGTCTGCTCTCCTCAGTGACGCCGCTGTGGCCGAGTGCGTCTCGAAGCGACTGCATGCTGCGTGACGTCTGGCTCTTGACGGTGCCGACTGACACGCCGAGCAGTCGTGCGGTCTCGGCCTCGGACAGGTCTTCGTAGAAGCGCAGGACCAGCACCGCCCTCTGTCGCGCCGGAAGCTTGCGGACGTGTTGCCACAACTCGTCGCGATCGTCGTACGCCGCGGTCCTGTCGTTTCCGATCGGGCTTTCCGGCAGATGCGCTGTCGGTCGTTCACCGTGCCACCGGCGGCGCCACCACGGCCTAGGCCGCGCACCCGGCCGGGGTCCACGAGGTGCGTGCATGCGCTCACCGAAAGCTGTGACAGAGCAGCGAGGATCGCGCCCCGCTGTTGCCGAAGCCAGTGATTGATCAGAACGTACTTGCAGTGAATACGTCTCCGTTCTAGTTTATGGCTCAGCCGGTGGGAGGAGACGAGATGTCAAAGGCATCGGACCACGCGGACACGCGGATGATGGGGATCGTGCACGGGGCCCTTCAGCGGGACCTGCGCAGAGCACGAGAGGTGGCAGCCACACCGCCGTACCCCGGCGGCGAGCAGCGTCGGGCGCTCGGGGCGCACGTCGCGTGGCTGATGGATTTCCTGCACGCTCACCACACGAGCGAGGACGACGGCCTGTGGCCGGCGGTGCGCGAAAAGAACCCGGCGGCGGGCCCGCTGCTGGACTCGCTGGAGGCCGACCACCGGCGCATCGCACCGGCCGCTGCCGCGCTGCGGTCCGCAGGCGAGCGGTACGCCGGGACGCACGGCGACGACGCTCGGGCCGATCTGGTGGTGGCGCTCGACGACCTGGCCGCCGTGCTGTTCCCGCACCTCGATCGCGAGGTCGAGGAGGCCATGCCCGTCGTGTCCTCGACGATCACCAACGGCGAGTGGCGGGCGATCGAGCAGAAGTACAACATCAAGCCCAAGTCCCTCGCCCAGCTCGGTTTCGAGGGCCACTGGCTGCTCGACGGCATCGACCCCGCGGGCCACGACGTGGTGACACACACGGTGCCTGCAGTTCCGCGGTTCATCCTGCTGCACGGGTTCGCCCGGGCCTACCGTCGCCGGGCGGCAGCGGTGTGGCTGCACGACAACGCGGCCAACGGAGCAGTCGCTCGATGAGCTCCGCCCAGCCTCAGGCACGCCGGGCCTACCAGTCGTCTCGGCGTCGCCAGCAGGCCGCCGAGACCCGGAGTGCTGTGCTCGACTCGGCCACCCGTGTATTTGGTGAGCGTGGCTGGGCGGCGACCGGGATGCGCGATGTCGCTCGGGAGTCCGGCGTGTCCGTCGAGACCGTCTATGCCTACTTCGGCTCGAAGAGCGATCTGCTGTTGGCAGCCATCGACGTGGCGGTCGTGGGCGACGCCGAGCCGGTCCCGCTCGCCCGGCGCGACGTGTTCGCCGCCCTGGGGCAGGGCAGCCGCGAAGAGCGGATGCAGGCCGCGGCACGGCTCGTGACCGACATCCACCGACGCACCGCGGGCGTAAACCTTGCCCTGCGCGAGGCGGCGGCGTCCGATCCCGAACTGGATCGTGTGATGCGCGAGCGCGAGGACGGTCGGCGCGCCAACGTCGAGGAAGGCCTGTCGCTCGTGGTCGGACATCCAGTCACGGAGCAGCAGGCCGATGCCCTCTGGGCGGTGCTGGACATCGGGGTCTACCGGATGCTGACCGACCTGCGGGCATGGGCCCCGCAGCAGTACCAGGACTGGCTGGCCGGCGCCCTCGACCGACTACTCGACGGCGGCCGTTGCGACTGAGATCCGAGAGCGTTGGGAGGCATGACTATGGCGAAGGAGCTGGCCCGGGACTGCCGCGTGGAGGTGGAGGTCGCTGCGCCGGTGGACGCGGTGTGGCGAGTGGTCGCCGACGTCACGCGCACCGGCGAGTGGAGCCACGAGTGCCACCGCGTCGAGTTGCTCCACGGTGCGACGTCGGCCGTGCGGGGCACCCAACTCCATGGGGGGAACAAGTCACTCTGGTGGCGGTGGAGCCGCACCAGCGAGATCATCGAACTCGAACCCGGACGCCTCATCTCCTGGCGAACGATCCCGACCTGGCGGTTCGTCGACAGCACAGAATGGCGGATCACCCTGCAGCCCGTCCCTATCGGCACCCGCATCGTGCAGACGTACCAGGTTGTCCGGTGCCCGCGCTGGTGGGAGTGGCTGGCTGTGCACGCGAATCCACCGCACCGCGACCGCAGCGTCGCACTCGCGGCCGACGTCCGCCGGATCGGGGACGTCGCGGTGGCGGACATCGCCGCAGCCAACCCCATCGGCGCCCCCCCACCATGAGTGCGCTGCCGCGGACCTACACCCGCTGGAGCAACCGGCTCGGGGTCTGGCTCTACCGTCGATCACGCGGCCGACTGGGCGGTCCCGGGAAGGGCGCGGTCATCGCGCTGATCACCGTGCCCGGCCGACGGACGGGAGCGCCGCGAACGGTGGCAGTCGGCCTCCACCGCCACGGCGCGGGGTTCCTCGCGGC
>JBDSAK010000331.1:0-8140 GCA_039922195.1 Mycobacteriales bacterium | reverse complement strand
CATTCGGGCCTGGCTGCCCCTGTTGCTGGCCGGTTTCGCACTGCTGGCGGGCGTCTACACACTCGGGCGCGGACCGGTCGGCGTGACGGCCGCGGCGGCGACGGTGACGGGCGTGCTGCCGCAGCTGGTCAGCCTGGTGCGGGCCCGGGCGCGCGGCGTACACAGTGTCGCGGGGATCTCGATCGCTCGCTGGGCGCTGAGCGTGCTCTGCAACGCCCTCTGGTTCGGCTTCGGCGTGCTCGCCGGTGACCTGCTGATCGTCGCCAACACCGTGATCATCGGCACTCTGAGCACCGCGATCCTGCTGCTGACGTCCAGCTCGGCTCGCGCCGAGCGGCAGGTCACTCGGTCGCCAGAGCTCGTCGCCCTCGAACCCTGCACGGCGTAGCCGCTGCGCGCCTTCAGCGCGAGCCGGCCTCGTTCGCGGCGAGGATTCTTGCCGCTTGCCCCGCGGTGACCTGGGTGTAGAGCGCACCGGCGGGCTGAATGATCCGGCTCTTTGCCAACCCGCCGACGTCGATGCTGTCGAAGCCGATGCTGTCGATCAGTTGCCCCACGCGCGCCTTGGCCTCGACGTCGTCACCCCGCGATCGGGATGGCGGTACGCCGCGCGTCGCCCGCCGGGAGCGCATCTCCGGCGAGGCGAGCCGCGGCTATCTGGTTGAACGCCTTCACGACGCGCGCCCCCGAAAGATGAGCCGCCACGAGTTCGCTTGACGTCACGGAGTCTTCGTCCAGCTGCGCGAACTGCCCGTCACGGCTCGGGTAGTAGTTGTTGGTGTCGATGACGATCTTGCCGGCGAGCGCCTCCGCCGGGACCTCGCGGTAGCGGAACAGCGGGACGCTCACGACCACGATGTCGCCGAACTCCGCGGCCTCGGCGGGCGTGCCGGCGCGGGCCCCGTCGCCGAGTTCGGTGACCAGGTCGGTCAGGGTCTCCGGGCCACGGGAGTTGGACACTGCGACGTCATGGCCGGCGCCGGAGAAATGCCGCGCGAGCGCGCCCCCGATGTTGCCCGCTCCGATGATTCCGATCCGCGCCAAACCGGCCTCCGTCCGATCCTAGACGGCTGTGGCCAGCCAGCCGGCGTCGCCGCCTTCGGTCGCGTAGATTTCCCGCGACTCGAGCGGGGTCCGTGCCGTCAGGTCCATCAACAGGGTAATCGGAATGCCCGCGGCCAGCAGTTCCATGACTTCGGTCTCGTTGTTCAAGACGCTCGCCTCCGCACTAGGTTTTGTACTAGTCATATCGGCCCAGCCGGCCTATACATCGAGCGCCCAACCGGGTGACGTTAGGTCGGACGTGTCCTTCCCGCCGCTTAGACTGAAGTACCTTCGCCGCTCCTCGAGCGAGCCCTGATGAATCGACGGCCTTGACCGAACTCGGCACCCTTTTCGACGACGAGGCAGCCGCCCCGGCGGCCGGCCCTGCCGAGCGCGAGAGGCCGTCCGGCGTACGCCGCCACACCGCCGAGTCGCTGCTCGAAGGCCTCAACCCGCAGCAGCGGATCGCTGTCGCGCATGCCGGCACCCCGCTGCTCATCGTGGCCGGCGCGGGCTCGGGCAAGACCAAGGTGCTGACCCAGCGCATCGCCTACCTGCTTGCCGAGCGCGGCGCGCAGCCGGGGGAGATCCTGGCGATCACGTTCACCAACAAGGCCGCCGGAGAGATGAAAGAACGGGTGGCCGCGCTGGTCGGTGGCCGCGCCAAGGCGATGTGGGTGTCGACGTTCCACTCCGCGTGCGTCCGGATCCTGCGGAGCGAGGCCACCCACCTGGGCTACAAGAGCACGTTCTCGATCTACGACCAGGGCGACGCGCAGCGGCTGATGACCTTGTGCGTCCGCGACCTCGACCTCGACCCCAAGCGGTTCCCGGCCCGATCGATCAGCCACCAGGTCAGCAACCTCAAGAACGAGCTGATCGACTACGAGAGTGCGAAGGACCGCGCGCAGACCGTCAACGACAAGACGATCGCCGAGTGCTACGCGCTGTACCAGCGCCGCTTGCTCGAGGCCAATGCCTTCGACTTCGACGACCTGATCATGACGGCGGTCAACCTACTGCAGGCGTTCCCCAACATCGCGGAGCATTACCGCCGCCGCTTCCGGCACGTGCTCGTCGACGAATACCAGGACACCAACCACGCGCAATACATCCTGGTCCGCGAGCTGGTCGGCCGACCGGAGTTGCGTACGGCGGACGGCGACCTCGTGCGTCCCGGCTCACCGACCGGTGACCCGGACGAAGGACCGGTGCCGCCCGCGGAACTCTGCGTCGTCGGTGACGCCGACCAGTCCATCTACGCGTTCCGCGGCGCCAACATCCGCAACATCCTGCAGTTCGAGCAGGACTATCCGGACGCGACCGTCGTACTGCTGGAGCAGAACTACCGCTCGACGCAGACGATCCTGTCCGCCGCCAACGCGGTCATCAGCCGCAATCCCGGCCGCAAGCCCAAGAACCTCTGGTCGGACGCCGGCGCCGGCGAACTGATCCAGGGGTACGTCGCCGACAACGAGCATGACGAAGCGGCGTTCATCGCGCAGGAGATCGACCGGCTCACCGACGACCACGGTGTGCAGCCCGGTGAGGTCGCGATCTTCTACCGGACCAATGCGCAGAGCCGCGTCTTCGAAGAGATCTTCGTTCGCGTGGGCATGCCCTATCGCGTCGTCGGCGGCGTGCGCTTCTACGAACGCAAAGAGGTGCGCGACCTGCTGGCCTACCTGCGTGCGCTCGTCAACCCGGCCGACACGATCTCGATCCGGCGCGTCCTGAACACGCCGCGCCGCGGCATCGGCGATCGCGCCGAAGCCTGTATCGAGGCGCTGGCGTCGCGCGAGCGCATCCCGTTCGCGGCCGCGCTGGAAAGAGTCGACGAAGCGCCCGGTATCAACCCGCGCGCATCGAAAGCTGTACAGGAGTTCACGGCTCTGATGAACGAGCTGCGCGACATGGTCAATGCGGGGGAGGGGCCGTCCGCCGTACTCGAGAAAACCCTCGAGAAGACCGGATATTTGGCCGAGCTCGAGGCCGAGCCCGGCATCGAGGCAGAGGGCCGGATCGAAAATCTCAAGGAGTTCATCGGAGTGGCTAGAGAGTTCGAGGAGCGGTTGCCCGACGAAGGTGTCGGGTCGTTCCTCGAACAGGTCGCCCTCGTGGCCGAGGTCGACGATCTCGACACATCCGCCGGGGTCGTCACGCTGATGACACTGCACAACGCGAAGGGCCTGGAGTTCCCGGTCGTCTTCCTGACCGGACTCGAGGACGGAGTCTTCCCGCACATCCGATCACTCGCTGATCCGGTCGAGCTCGAAGAGGAACGTCGCCTTGCGTACGTCGGCATCACCCGGGCTCGGCAGCGCTTGTTCCTCTCCCGTGCGATCGTCCGCAGTGCGTGGGGCCAGACCTCGGCCAACCCGCCCTCGCGCTTCCTCGACGAGGTGCCGCCGGAACTCGTCGAATGGCAGCGCAAGCCTGAACCGGCGCAGGCGACCCTCGCGCGCAACCAGCTCGCGCTCGGCCGGCCGATGGGCGGCGCCGGCAACCGGGTGATCCCCAACCTCAACCCGGGCGATCGCGTTTCGCACGACTCGTTCGGCCTCGGCACGGTGCTCTCGACGTCCGGGCTGGGGGATTCGGCCCAGGCTCGCATCGACTTCGGAGCCGACGTGAAGATCAAGAATCTGCTGCTGCGCTACGCGCCCATCAGCAAGCTGTAGCGGCGTTCTCCAGCCCGCGGTTCGTCGCACGTTGATCCACTTCGCGACGCTGATCAACGTGTCTAGGTGGGGACTTGATCTCCCGCGGTCGCACGTTGATCAACTTCGACACGTTGATCCAATTCGCGACGCTGATCAACGTGTCTAGGTGGGGAGTGATTCTCCCGCGGTCGCACGATGATCAACTTCGACACGTTGATCAACTTCGACACGTCGATCAACTTCGGCACGCTGGTCCACCCGACACGCCAACCGGGTGGCGGGGCTAGATGTAGACGCCGCGCTTCGCGAGGAAGGGCACCGGATTGATCGTGCCGCCGCCGGTGCGCACCTCGAAATGCAGGTGTGGCCCGGTCGAGTGCCCGGCCGAACCGACCAGCGCGATGATCTCGCCGGCCTTGACACGTTCGCCGGTGCTCACCTTGATCTTCGACATGTGGCCGTACGCCGTGGTGTAGCCGCCGGCGTGCCGGATGGTGACCAGGCGGCCGTAGCCGCCGGCCGCACCGGCGAACGTCACGACGCCGTCGGAAGCCGCGTAGATCGGCGTACCGGTCGAGCTCGCGAGGTCGATGCCCTTGTGCATCCGGCCCCAGCGGTATTTGTAGCCGGAGGTGAACCGCCCGCCGGCGGGACGCACCCAGCGGGCCGCCTTCCACTGGCTGCCGGACGTGGGCTTGGGCTTGCCGACGGTGGGCCGCACCACGGCCAGCGGGGACCGCGCCGCGACAACCGCTGCGGTGGCCGCGGCGGGCCGGGTGGCCGGGAGTGCTGCGGGGAGATCGATGGCCACTCGCTCGGCGTCGCGGCTCGCCCGCCCGATGGTGCGTGTCGACAGGGCCTCGAGTTCGGCGGCGCCCAGGCTCTCCGAGCTGGGCCGGTCATAGCCCTCGACGGGGGCGCTGTAGGCGATCACCGGCTGGATCGGCGCGGCGTGCGCCTGCGCGCGCTCAGCTCTCGCGCCGTACAGAAAGGGCATGGCGAGCACGAGGACGCCCAGGGCCAAGGCGTTCCGGACGCGGGCTTCCGGGCGGGCGGCGTGCTGGGCAGTAGCCGGGTCGGACGCTGCGGTGCTCAATACGGCCTTCCGGTCGAGGGCATCGACGGTCACCGGCCCCGAAGGGGGCGGCGGCGGGCGGCTCGCCGGGGGAGGGGGCGCAGGAAGCGCCCTCGGCTTGCCTTGCGGCGGCGCGAAACCTATCGCACGGGCAAGGTTTGACACCAGTCTCAGCGGGAAACGGGCCGGGATCCCCGGCACGGACCCAGGGCCACCGGGGGCCGTCCCACGGCGAGTTGCGTACGCGCGGCATCGACGAAAAGCCTGCCACCCGCGAGCTGTGTCTCGGCGTACGCCAGGTTCCCCTGAGCTGCGGTCGAACGGCCTGAGCTGTCCCAGCGCGGCCCGGTCAGCCCCCATCCCCCATCGCTGTCGCAGAACGGTTCGGTCGTCAGCCACACGCGGACGCCGGCTCTTCGATCCACCCAACCCACGCCGGAGCTCAGCGCCGTCACCTCGCCCGCCGGGTACGCCGAGAGCGCCCCTGCGTCCTCGAACCGGCTCGCCGGCCGGCCCGGGTCGGAGAGCAGGAAGGCCACCCCAGCGACCGCGATGAGCGCGGCAGCCGCCAGCGCACCGACGATCCACGGCACGCCGAGGGTCCGTCGAATGATGATCTTGCGGCGGGCTGCCTTGCGCGGCAGGTACCCGAAGCGTTCTCCTGTGTGCGGATCGACCGGGACGCCGCCGCCGATGGGCACGGCCGGACCGCTGCTGTCGTTTCCACGCCGCGCCATGGTCCGCCTATCGCCTCAGGTGCCGCCGGTTAGCATCGCATTCGACAACGGGGTCGGCAGCAACCGGGAGGTCCAGTGAGCTCAGCAGGCCGGATCCGGGTCGTCGTGGCCAAGCCAGGACTGGACGGGCACGACCGCGGGGCCAAAGTCGTGGCCCGGGCGCTGCGCGACGCCGGCATGGAGGTGATCTACACCGGGCTGCACCAAACGCCCGAGCAGATCGCCGAGACCGCGATCCAGGAGGACGCGGACGCCGTCGGACTCTCGATCCTCTCCGGTGCCCACATGGCCCTGTTCCCCCGGGTGATCGAGGTCCTGCGCGAACGCGGCGCGGGCGACATCGTCGTCTTCGGCGGCGGCATCGTGCCGGCCGCCGACATCGCCGAGCTGTCCGAGCTCGGCGTCGCGAAAATCTTCACGCCCGGCGCCAGCACGCGCGACATCGTGGAGTGGGTCACGGCGAATGTCGGCGACCAGGCCGCGTCGACTGCATGACCGTCGCCGCGCTGGCGACGCAGCGCGAGCTGTTCGACATACCTCGCGACGTCGCCTACCTCAACTGCTCGTACATGGCGCCGCAGCTCCGCTCGGTGACCGAGGCAGGACTAGTGGCGGTGCGCGCGAAAGCGAGTCCGTGGCACGTGTCCGCGACCGATTTCTTCACCCAGGTCGAGCAGTTGCGCGCCGCTTTCGCCGGGCTGATCGGCGCGGACGTCGACGCAGTGTCGCTGGTCCCGGCTGTGAGTTACGGGGTGGCGACAGCGGCCGCCAACCTGCCGATCGCTCGCGGGCAAACGGTCGTCACGCTGGCCGAGCAGTTCCCGAGCAACGTCTACGGCTGGCGGGCGGCCGCGCAGCAGGCCGGCGGTTCCGTCGTCACCGTCCCTCGCCCGCCGGACGGTGACTGGACACGCGAATTGCTCGCGGCGATCGATGACCGCACGGCGGTCGTCGCGGTGCCGCACTGCCACTGGACGGACGGGTCGATGGTCGACCTCGTCCGGGTCGGCGAGGCCGTCCGAGCAACGGGTGCCGGCCTGGTCATCGACGCCAGCCAGTCTCTGGGTGCGCTACCGCTGGACCTCGCCGCGGTGCGACCTGACTTCGTCGTCGCGGTCGGCTACAAGTGGTTGCTCGGCCCGTTCAGCCTCGGCTACCTGTACGTCGCGGAGCAGCACCGTGCCGGGCGGCCGCTCGAGCACAACTGGATCGCGCGGCTCGGAAGTGCCGATTTCACCCGCTTGATCGACTACGTCGATGACTTCGAGAGCGGATCCCGCCGATTCGACGTCGGCGAGCGGAGCAACTTCGTGCTCGTACCGATGGCGCTCGCCGCCATCGAGCAGTTGGCGTCGTGGACCGTACCGGCGATCGCCGCAACGATCGGCGCGCTGACCGACCGGGTGGCTGCGGGCAGTGAGGGGCTCGGCTACGTGACCTCGCCACGCGCGTTGCGCGGACCGCACATGCTCGGCCTGCGTAGTGTGTCCGGCGTACCGGAAGGGCTCGCGGCGCGGCTGGCGCAGGAACGCGTGCACGTCAGTGTGCGCGGCAACTCGATCCGCGTTTCGCCGCACGTCTACAACACGACCGAGGACGTCGACCGGCTGCTCGACGCGCTGCGCTAGGGCGTGAGCCACCACGGTGTCGAGTAGGCGAGCGCGTGGTTGTTGGCCCGGTGACCGCGCGGACCCGGGGTGGTGTTGGTTCGGCTCGGATCCGCGACCCGCACGAACATCCACGCCGCTTCGTCAGGCACCACGACGTCGAACGACGTGACCTCGCCGCGGCGGGCCGGCACCGCGGTCAGTACCTCGGGCATGCCTGCTCCGTCGCTGACGATCACCTGCAACTCGACAGGCGTGCCGTCGTACGCCGGATCGGCCAGGTCGACCCGGACCTCCTGGCGGCCCGCGCGGACCACGGATTCCCCCATGCGTACGCCGTCGAGTGTCGTGTCGAGCCGGAGCCGCGCCTCACGGGTGGCAAAGGTGCGGCGCCTTGCCAACGCGTCTCGGACTCCGTCGCGCGACAGCTCGTCGACCCACAGCCCCGCGCGGCCCTTGCCGGCGAGCCCGTAGCTCGTTCCGTGCTCGTCGCTGCACCCGATGAACCCCGGTCGCCACCCCGCGTCGAGACAGGCGACGATCGGCGAGGACAGCCCGTCGCGCACGCCTTCGAACAGGAAGTCGAAGGTGCGGTTGAACAGTTCGAGCGCCACCATGCGCCCCGTCAGCCGCGCCGGGTCCGCGTCGACCAGGTACGCCGCATCCGGCCCGGCGAAGTCGTGCAGCCGGCCGGGCTCACGGCCAGGGTGGTTGTAGCCGAACAGCGCGTCAGGTTCGTGGTCTGCGAGCCACTCGTGCAGCCCGTGCACCTGCCCCGGCGTCGTCACCGGCAAATAGCTGTCGCTGAACCACACGTTGACGTGCCCGAGCCACGGCTCGGTCCACTCGAAGCCGCGCAGCGCGGTGAACTCACCTGGTACGTCGTGCTCGTCGGCAATCTTCGCGGTGCGCAGCCACGCCGCCTCGTCGATGCTGCGGGGGCCAAGTCGGGCCGTGGCGAGGGCGTCCTCGTCCGGATAGTGCTGCAGGCCGAGAGCGCCGCGCTCATCGTGC
>JBDSAK010000330.1:0-17896 GCA_039922195.1 Mycobacteriales bacterium | reverse complement strand
GCGCTCCCTTGAACGCCGGGTTGGTCCGCAAGCTGACCGGGCGCCTTCCGCGGACGGCGGACGAGGTCGTGGTCTCGACCGCCCTCCTTGCGCGCACCGGGACGGCCGTCGGCGAGCCTCTCCACCTGCTCGAGCCCGAGCGGACGCTGACCATCGTGGGCAGTGCAGTACTGCCCGACGCCACCAAAGACCACGCGATCCTGGCGTTGCCCGGCGCGGTCTCCGGCCAATCGGGATTCAGCAGCTATCTCATCGGCTTGCCGGCCGGCGTTCAATCGAGGGACCTCGTGCCGGCCATGAACCGGGCCGGATGGCTCATCACGCCGCGATCGACCATCGCCCATCCGCCCTTCGACACCGGCATGCGGTCCGAGCAGTTGGGCGTTGCGCTGGTCGTGGCCGGACTGGCTCTGCTCGAAATCATCCTGCTTGCCGGTGCCGCGTTCGCCGTCGGTGCCCGGCGTCAGCGTCGTGAGCTCGGTCTCGTCGCCGCCACCGGCGGAGTTCCCGCGCAGGTCCGGGGTGTCGTCCTCAGCAGCGGTGTGGTCCTTGGCCTGACCGCGGCGATCGCCGCCGTAGTGGGTGGCGTGGCCGTGGCGGCTGCGCTCGCCCCGGTGTTCGAGAGTCGCTTGAGCAGCCATCTGTTCGACACGTTCGAGGTTCGGGTGCCCGAGGTCCTTGGCATCGCGCTGCTGGCCTTGGTGACGGCCGTACTCGCGGCCGTGCTACCCGCCCGCGCCGCGGCGCGGCAACCCGTCGTCGACGCACTGTCCGGACGCCGCGGCGTCGTCCGATCGCCGGTGCGGCTCACGCTCGCGGGCATTGTCGCCATCGTCGCAGGTGCCGCGATCGCGGCTAAGGGCGCCATGTCCCCCGTGCGCTTCAATCAGATTCTGGCCGGCGCAGTCATGGCCGAACTGGGTTTCGTCGTCTGCTCTCCTGCCTTGGTGGGCGCAGCCGGTCGGCTCGCCGGCGTACTGCCACTCCCACTGCGGCTCGCCGTGCGCGACTGCGCACGGCATCGCAACCGGAGTGGTCCCGCTGTCGCGGCGGTGATGGCAGCACTCGCCGGTGCGGTCGCGATGTCGGTGTACCTGGCCAGCGACACGGAGCGGCAGCGCGAAGCCTACGAACCGCAGGCGCGACCCGGCCAGGTGTTGGTGTACATGCAGCCCGATCGTCCGTTCAGCCCGGCCGAGGTGGACAGTGTGGCCCGGGAATTGCCGGCCAGTGCGGTGATTCCGCTGCTCACGGTGGGCCCAACGTGCGACAACCAGGGGTGCAAGGGCACCCAGGCGTACGTCTCGGTGGAACGACCACGCGACGCGGCGCTTGGCTGCGCGGAGCCGGAGTGCTCCCAGCAGATACACGCGTTCTCCCCCGTGCAGGTCGGTGACCTGCAGACGGTGCAGGCCCAAGCAGGTCGGCTACCTGAGTCGGCTGCGAAAGCAATCGCAGCCGGGGCGGCCGCCGTACTGGATCCGCGGCTCGTCGTGGCCGGGCAGGTCACCATCGACGTAACAGCTGTCGATTTCAGCAACTCGGGCGAGCCCGCCGCGGAGGCACCCGTGCGCAAGTACACCCTCCCTGCGGTTGTCGTCGGCGCGCGTGAGCGCGGCGACAACGTCATTGTCAGCGCCGCCACCGCGACGAGGCTCGGCTTGCAAACAACGACGCACGCAGTCCTGATCGATACCCATCGAGCTCCCACGACCGACGAGCAGGATCGCGCCGAAGCGGTACTCCTGCAGCGCAGGCTCAGCGGCAGTGTCTACGTCGAGCGCGGCTTCCACTCTGATCGCGGCATCGCGCTGATCGCGCTGGTCAGTGCCGCGGTGCTCATTGCACTCGGCGCCTCGGTGATCGCGACGGGCCTGTCTGCAGCCGACGGGCGCCCGGACCTGGCGACGCTGGCTGCCGTCGGCGCGAGTCCGAGTGTGCGGCGATTCCTGGCGATGAGTCAGGCGGCGACGATTGCCTTTCTCGGCTCGGTACTCGGGGTGCTGGCGGGGTTGGTGCCGTCGGTTGCGATCATCAACGCCCGGACCGAGTTCCCTGTCGTCATCCCGTGGGCGCTGCTCGCCGTACTGGTGGTGGCGGTGCCTGCGCTGATCGCACTATTCGCCGGGGTGTTCACCCGGTCGCGGCTACCCCTCGACCGAAGGCTCGCCTGACCACCCGGAGAACGGCCACTGGTGTGCAAGCGTGCGCGCGACACGCCGCCGCGCCCCGGCGCGTCGCACCCGAGCTGCACACAAGTGGAGAAGCGCCGCCGGGTTGAGCGTCAGGTCAGTCATTGCTGCGCATGTGGACGTTCTGCAGCAGACCGATGGCGAGCATGTTGGCGAACATCGACGACCCGCCGTACGACACGAACGGAAGCGGCAGCCCGGTGACCGGCATGATGCCCATCGTCATGCCGACGTTGACGAAGATCTGGAACGCGAACCACGACGAAACACCGGCCGCGACGATCATCCCGAAGGCGTCACCGGCGTTTGCCGCGATCCTCAACCCTCGATACATCAGCACCATCAGCAAGAACAGGATGAGCCCAGAGCCGACGAAACCGAGCTCTTCCCCGGCCGCGCTGAATACGAAGTCCGTCTGCTGTTCCGGCACATACTCGCCTCGCGTCGCGACACCGTTGAACAGCCCGGTACCCCACATGCCGCCGCTGCCGATGGCCGTCACCGACTGGTCGACGTTGTAGGCACTGTCTTGCAGCCGGGCCTTGTCCGGCCGGGTCGCGAAGGTCGTCAGCCGTTCGCGTTGATACTCCGCGAGCAGGTCGAAGTGCAGAATTCCCCAGCCGCCCAGCACGCCGAGAATCACCAGACCTGCCACCCAGCGAGTCGGCGCGCCGGAGACAGCGAGTACACCCAGAATCGTGAAGACGAACACCATCGTCGTACCGAAGTCCGGCTGCATCATGATGAGCCCCATCGGGACCGCTGCCAGCACGAGTACGAGTACGACGTCGACGTCGCGAGGGTCGGCTTCGTTGTCGCGTTTCTCGCCGAGAATCATGGCCATGCCGACGACGAGCGCTACCTTCGCGAACTCCGATGGCTGGATCTGGAAGCCGGCCGGCAACGTGATCCACGAGTGCTGCCCGCGCACGGTGTCACCGAGCGGTGAGAGTACGGCGATCAGGCCAAGACACGACACGACGTAGACGACCGGCGCGTACGCGCGAAGCATCCGGTAGTCGACGAGTGCGGACATGCTGGCGAGTAGCAGGCCGATCGCCAAGTTCAGCAGATGCCTCTTGAGGAATCCGTCCTGATTGGACGTCCTTGTCGCGGACCACACGAGCAGCCCGCCGAGCAGCGACAGGGTCACGACGGAGAAGGCGAGCACCCAGTCGAGGCGGCGCAACGGCGAGTTGCGGGCAAAGGCCCGCGAGCGCAGCGGCTCATGCGTACGGCGCAGCGAGACCGGCGAGGCGCGCGGCGTGCTCCACTCGGTCACATCACACGCCCGGTGCGGCGGCTCGGCAGGTCCGCGAGCGACAGGGAAACCGCCGGAGCCGACGACCCTGCCGGTACGGAGGGGCTGGTGCCGGCGGACGGGCTACTCCCGACGGACGGGCCGGTGCCGGCGGACGGGCTGGTCCCGGCGGAGGGTCGGATCGTGACTTTGCCGCCGGGAGCAAGGATTGTGCCGTCCGGCGCGACGACCGGCAGCGACGTCGGCAGGGCGCCGTTCTCCAGCGCCGGCCGCTTTTCGCCCACGCCATAAATGCCTTCCCAGATCTCACGCGCGGCCGGGGCCGCAGCCGTTCCGCCGGTCCCGCCTTCCTCGATCATGACGACGACGACGTAGCGCGGGTCGCTGACCGGCCCGAACGAGGCGAACCACGAGGTGTCCTGCTTCTTGAGCACCTCGGCGGTGCCGGTCTTGCCGCCGATGTCGAGCTCGTCGAACGGGAATGGCGCGTAGTTGATCTGCTTGCAATCGGTCGTTGCCGTGGGGACACCGAACGCGCACTTGGCGGTGCCCTCCTTCGGCACCGCGGCGAGTGCATCCTTGATGTAGTCGAGGACCTTCTTGTCGACGTCGAGCTTGCTGCGTAGTTCTGGCTCGATCACGTCGACCTTCGTGCCGCCGGGCGCGATGATGCCCTTGGCGATCTTCGGCACCATGACGTTGCCGCCGTTGACCAATGCGGCATACGAGACTGCGAGCTGCAACGGCGACGCCAGTACATAGCCCTGCCCGACGGCGGCGTTCGCCTGGTCACCGGGCCGCCACTGTGAGCCGTTGCGGCAAAGATCTTTGACCAACTCCCAGCGGCGGCGTTCAGCCGACCCGTCGGCGCCCTGTGGCAACTCCTTTTCCAGGCGGCAGTTGGTCGGTCGCTGCCGGGCGGACTCCTCGCGCAGCCACTGCCGAGTCGGTACGACGCCGCTGACCTCGCTCGGCAGGTCGATGCCGGTCTTCGCGCCGAAGCCGAACCTCGTCGCCATCTGCTGCACGGACTCCTTGGCCGGCTGCTTGTCTTTGAGCAGGTTGTTGTCCTTGGTCCAGTCGTCTTCCGCGATCTGGTAGTAGACCGTGTCGCATGAGTCGACGAGCGTCTGTTTCCAGGTGATCGGCCCGTCGGCACCGATGCCCTCATAGTTGTGCTTCGGCTTGGGGTCGTTGCCTATCCGCCACTCACCCGGGCAGTTGTAGACCCTGTCCAACGGGTGTCCATCGAGCACGGCCGCTGCGGTCGAAACGTGCTTGAACGTCGAGCCCGGCGCGTACCTGCCTTGATGCGCGCGGGAAAACGTCGGCACCAGCTTCTCGTCGGTCAGATAGACGTGGTCGGGTGACCCCTTCTTGATGCCCTTGAGGAACTTCGAGGGGTCGTACGTCGGGTAGCTCGCCATCGCCGCAACTCGACCGGTCTTGGCCTCGAGCACAACGGCGGCGCCCGCCGGTGCCTTGAGCAACTGCCCCGCCGTGTCGCAGTCCTGGCACGGGTCGGTGATGGTGCGCGCCCGCTGGATGTGACTCGCGAGCGCGTCCTCGACGACCTTCTGCACGCTGAGGTCGATGCTCAGGACCAGATCCGAGCCTGGTACCGGGTCAGTTGAGGAGACCTCGCGCGTCTCGACTCCCGCCCGGTTCGTCTCGAACTCCCGCCCCCCGGTTGTGCCGCGGAGCACTTTGTCGTACTGAAGCTCGACGCCGGTCCGGCCGACCAGCTGCCCGGCGTCCGCAGCATCGCCCGACGGTTGGATGTAGCCGAGCACGTGCGCCGCCAACTCCCCGTAGGGGTAACTGCGCACCGGCTCAAGGGTCGCGTTGACGCCCGGGAACTCCTCGGCGTACTCCTCGATGAGGAACGCCTGTCGCTCGGGGACGTCGCGCTTGATGGGGATCGGCTGGTAGGGCTGTCCGTTCCAGCACACACCTTTCTTGCCGGCCTTCAACGTCGACCGGCCGGCACTGTCCTTCGTGTATTCACACAGTGTCGTGAGATCCGAGATCTGGGTCTCGTCCATCTGCAGCAACCCCGACAGCGCCTTGATCACCTTGGCCCGGACGGCGTTCTTCTTCTTGTTTCTTGCGTTGTCCGGCAGTGCGCGCGGGAACTCGAAGTACTGCGCCGAGATGACGTACGTCGCCAGATTGCTCCCCAGTTGGCGACCCTGCGCGTCCAGGATGCGGCCGCGCGCCGCGGCCGTCTGCACCGTCTGCCGCGCCGTGAACTCCTGCTTCGCGACAAAGGTCTCGCCGGCCATGATCTGCAGGAACCACAGCCGGCTGAGCAGCGTCACGAACAGAGCCAGCACGAGCAGCTGCAGGACGAAAAGCCGAAGCCGCGACCGGTCACTCACTGCGCGCCCTCCACCCGGTCACCACTGCCGGACCGCCGGGTCGACACGCCGATTCAGTGCAGCCACCGCAGCGAACACAAACGGCGTCAGAACCGCATCGTACAAGGCGATTCTGGGGATGTCGGCGGCGAGCCTCGACCACGCGATCGGCTCCCCGAGAAGCTTCAGGAGAGCGCCCAGGAGGAGCGTCGCGGCCGCGCTGGCGACGCCGACGATGACGATCGGGGTGGTCGCCGAGAAGCGGTCGTAGTAGTCGCGGACGGTGCCGGTCGCCCAGCCCGCGATGCAGAGCACGAGCGCCCCGACGCCCACGACGTGATCGCTGAGCAGGTCCACCGACAGGCCGGCTGCAAAACCGGTGACCGCCCCCGCGAGCGGGCCGTCGTAGAAGGCAATGGACAGCACTACGACGAGTACCAGGTCAGGACGCGGGCCGAGCAGGGTCACGCGCGACAACAGGGCACCCTGTACGGCGATCGCGGTGACTACCCACAGGAAGACAAGGAAGATCCGGCCACCGGTCACGGGCTGAGGCCCGCCGACACGCCCGGCGCTGTCGTGGCCGGCATCGAGCCCAGGCACGGAACTGTCGGCGGCTCCGCCAGCGTCTCGCGTTCCGGCGCCGTCGGCTCCACGCCGGTGCTCGGGTCCGCGGAGGCCGCCGTCCCGGCGGATGACCTCGCCTGGGGCGCCGGCGTCGGACACGGCGGGATACTGGAACTCGGCACCGGCTTGGGCGCATCCGAGGGGACGAGGACGTCGGGGCCGGTCGGGTGCTCCTGCTTGATGATCACGGCGACCAGGTCGAGCTTGGAGAAGTTGACGTAGGGCTCGATGACGACGGTGCGGGAGGGCGCCCCCGGTGCCGATCTCGACTCCACGACCTTGCCGATCGGCACCGCGGGAGCGAACAGCGATCCGGCCGTCACGACCGCCTGGCCCGCCACTACCGTGGTGTCAGCTGGTGTCACCTCGAACTTCATCCGGTTCGGTCCGTTGCCCTCGACCAACCCTCGCTGACCGGTATAGGACAGCTGCCCGGCAACCTTCGACTTGAGGTCGATGGCGAGCAACACGGTTGCGTTGAACTTCGACACCTCCATGACCCGGCCCACGAGGCCGTTCGCGTTGACGACAGGCTGGTTGGCGCGGACCCCAGCGGCGCTGCCCTTGTCGAGAGTGACGGTATAGCTGAAGTTCGACGGAGCGACGGCGATGACATGCGCCGCGAGTGACCGGTACTGGCCCTCATTGAGCAGATTGAGCAGGCGCATCGCGTCGTCGTACTGCCGCTTCATGTTGTCGTTGAGGCGGGATTGTCCTTCGATCGCCGCAAGCTCGGCCCGCAGGCGCTTCGCGTCGCGGTCGGCGTTGCCGACGTTGCCGAGGGCGGACAGGGCGTTGCCGACCGGGCGCACTGCGGACGAGACAGCCCGCTCGACGGGACCGAAAAGGTTGCCCGCAGACCGACGCAATCCCCGGAAGGGTGAGTTGTCACCACCGCGGTAGTCGACCGTGATGAGGGTGATCGACGTCAGGATCATCAGCCCGAGCAGCTGACGCACCCGACGGGAGTCACGAAACATCGGTTGGCCTGTCCGGTACGACGCGTGGTGTCACCCGCGCGCGTGGAGTCGTCAGTGTCGGGGCGAGGAGATGAGGACGCCGCGCAGGGCTTCGAAGTCCTCGACGCACTTGCCAGAACCGATCGCCACGCTGTGCAGCGGGTTGTCGGCGATGTGGATCGGCATACCGGTCTCGTGCTTGAGCCGCTCGTCGAGCCCGCGCAGCATGGCGCCGCCTCCGGTGAGGACGATGCCGCGGTCCATGATGTCGCCGGAGAGTTCCGGCGGACACTTGTCGAGCGTCGTCTTGACCGCGTCGATGATGGCGTTGACCGGCTCTTCGATCGCCTTGCGGATCTCCTCGGCGCTGACCACGATCGTCTTGGGAAGTCCGGAGACGAGGTCGCGGCCGCGGATCTCGGCGTGCGGCTCGTCGGGCATCGGGAACGCCGACCCGATCGCCATCTTGATCTCCTCGGACGTCCGCTCGCCGAGCATCAGGCTGTATTCCTTCTTCACGTAGCTGATGATCGCGTTGTCGAGTTCGTCGCCGCCCACCCGGATCGACTGGCTCGTCACGATGCCGCCGAGCGAGATGACGGCGACTTCCGTCGTACCGCCGCCGATGTCGACGACCATGTTGCCGGTCGGCTCGTTGACGGGGAGCCCGGCGCCGATCGCGGCGGCCATCGGCTCCTCGATGATGTAGACGCGGCGGGCGCCGGCCTGATAGCCGGCCTGCTCCACGGCGCGCTGCTCGACGCCGGTGATGCCGCTGGGTACGCAGACCACGACGCGCGGCTTGGCCATGTGGCGGCGGCGGTGCACCTTCTGGATGAAGTAGCGCAGCATCCGCTCGGTGGTCTCGAAGTCGGCGATGACCCCGTCCTTGAGCGGGCGGATCGCGACGATGTTGCCCGGCGTGCGTCCGATCATCCGCTTGGCCTCGGTGCCGACCGCGAGGATGCCCTTGGTGTTGGTGTTGATCGCAACGACGCTGGGCTCGTTGAGCACGATGCCCTTGCCGCGGACGTAGACCAACGTGTTGGCGGTGCCGAGGTCGACCGCCATGTCGCGGCCCAGGAACGAGAGGCTGTTGGCTGCCATCGAGATGGAGGACCTTCCGAGTAGCCGGCAAAACTGGCCTATGCGTACGGCGACGCACAGTGATGATCGGGCGCCACATGCGGCTCCGGTAGCCCGACTGGCGTAGGCATCGTAACGCCAGGCGGGTGACCGCGGAAACAGGGGTCAGCCGCGCGCAGCCTTTACAGGTCTGGGAAGAACAGCTTCGACTCGCGCAATCCAGACTCGGGCGAGTCGGAACCGTGCACGATGTTTTCCCCTATTTCTAAGGCGAAATCGCCGCGAACCGACCCTGGCGCCGACTTCACCGGGTCGGTGACACCCATCAACGTCCGCACCGCTTCTACGGCGCGGGGGCCTTCGACAACCATCGCAACAAGCGGGCCGCCCGTGATGAAGTCCACAAGACCGCCGAAGAACGGGCGCTCGGTGTGCTCCGCGTAATGCTCGCCTGCGGTCTCCCGGCTGATCGTGCGCAGTTCCAGTGCGGCGAGCGTCAATCCCTTGCGCTCCAGGCGATTGATGACCTCACCGACGAGGCCGCGGCGTACGCCATCGGGCTTGACGAGGACGAGTGTGCGCTCGGACACGCGGACTCCTTGCAGTCAGCCGGCGTTCGGTCAGCCGGATCGGATGAGCGGCCGAAGCCTACCCGGCGCGCAACAGGGTGCGCGCCTCACCGACAGTCACGACAGATCCCGTGACGACGACTCCCCCGCCGCCGAGATCGCTGCCCTCGGCGTACTGAACGGCGGTTTCGATCGCGTCGGGAAGTGACTCCGCGACGACCACACGATCGGGGCCGAAGACCTCGGTCGCGATGGCGGCGAGCGTGCGCGCCGGCATCGCCCGCGGCGACGAGTTCGTCGTCGCGACGACAACATCCAGGCTGTCGGCGAGCTGGTCGAGGATGCCGCGGACGTCCTTGTCGGCCATCACAGCGACGATGCCGACGAGGCGCTCGAACGTGAATGACTCCGCGAGCGCGATGGCCAGCGCGGCGGCGCCCGCCGGGTTGTGGGCTGCATCCAGGACGATCGTCGGGCCGCGCCGCACGATCTCGAGGCGACCGGGAGAGGTCACCGCGGCGAAGCCCGCACGCACAGCCTCAATCTCAAGTTGACGGTCAGGGCCAGCCCCGAAGAACGCTTCGACGGCCGCGAGCGCGCAGGCCGCATTGTGCGCCTGATGCCGGCCGTGCAGCGGCAGCAGGATGTCGTCGTACACCCCGGCGAGTCCTTGCAACGACAGCCGCTGGCCCCCGACCGCCACCTCACGGCTGACGACGCCGAACTCCACGCCCTCCCGGGCGACCTCCGCCTCGACCTCGACGGCGCGCCTGAGCAGGACCTCGGCCGCCTCGAGCGGCTGCGCCGCGAGCACGAGCCGCGAACCCGCGTGCACGATGCCGCTCTTCTCGACCGCGATCGCGGCGATCGTCTCGCCGAGGAAGCGTTCGTGATCAAGGTTGATGGGGAGCACGACCGCGACCGGCGACGAGAGCATGTTGGTCGCATCCCACGCGCCGCCGAGCCCCACCTCGACGACGGCCACGTCGACCGGCGCGTCGGCGAAGACGGCGAACGCGAGTCCGGTGAGCACCTCGAAGAACGTCATCGGCGCCGGGTGCCGGCTGTCGACCAGCTCGATGTACGGCGCCAGCTCGTCGTACGCCGCGGCCATCACCTCCGCGGAGATCGGCTCACCGTCGATGCTGACCCGCTCGGTCACCGATTGGAGATGCGGGCTCGTGTAGCGGCCGGTCCGGATGCCGAACGACCGCAGCAGCGCATCGACCATCCGGGCGGTCGAGGTCTTGTCGTTGGTCCCGGTGATATGGATCGACTGATAGGACTTCTGCGGCGACCCGAGCAGGTCGAGCAGGTCGGTGATCCGGTCGAGGTCCGGCTGCATGTGCTGCTCGCTCGGGAAGCGCCCGGCCAGCGCCGTTTCGAGCCGCCCGAGGCTCACTGGCCGGGGAGCGCGGACAGCAGCGCCGTCAGCCTGCGCATCTCCGCCTCCGCCTCCGCGAGCCGAGCGCGGGTCTTCTCGACGACCGGGGGTGGCGCCTTGTCGGCGAAGCTCGGGTTTGCCAGCTTCGCGCTGACCTGATCACGCTCGGCCTGCGCAGCCGCGATCGCCTTGACCAGGCGGGCTCGCTCGGCAACCACGTCGATCGTGCCGGAGAGGTCCAGGCCGACCCTCGCCCCCGGGACATGCACCTCCGACCAGCCATCCGGGATGCCGGTCGAGATCGCGACGTCGGACAGGCGCGCCAGGGCGCCGATCTCCGCCGTGTGCGCTGCGAGCAACAGCGCGACGTCCGGTTCCGCGACGATCACCGCCGGGAGTTTCACGCCGGGCTTGATCTGCTGCTCCGAACGGAACTTGCGCACCTCGGTCACCAGGTCCTGCAACGCCGCGACCGCGCGCTCAGCGTCGGCATCGGCGGCGTACACCGGGGTGGGCCAGGGTGCGATGACGACCGACTCGTTGCCGGTCACTGTCGTCCACAGCTCCTCGGTCACGAACGGCATCAACGGGTGCAGGAGCCGAAGCAGGACGTCGAAGACCTCGCCGAGGACACGCCGGGTCACCTCGGCCTCGCGGCCGCCTCGGTTGATGGGCAGCTTTGCGAGCTCGATGTACCAGTCACAGACCTCGTTCCACGCAAAGCCCTGAAGCGTGCGGGCGATGTCACCGAACTCGAAGCCTTCGGCACCGTCGATCGACGCGTCGCCGTCGTACGCAACATCCACCTGCGCGACCACCTGGGCCAGCCGCGACAGGATCCAGCGGTCCGCGGTCGACTGTTCGTCGGGTGCCGGCAGATCGCCGACGACCGTCGCGCCGGACATCACCGCGAAACGCGTCGCGTTCCACAGCTTGTTGGTGAAGTTGCGGGCACCCTCGACCCATTCCTCCGCCATCGGCAGGTCCGAGCCGGGGTTGGATCCGCGCGCGAGCGCGAAGCGCACGGCGTCGGTGCCGTACCTGTCCATCCAGTCGAGTGGGTCGATCGCCGTACCAGACGACTTGCTCATCTTCTTGCCCCGCGCGTCTCGAACGAGACCGGTGAGCGCGACCGTCTTGAACGGCACATCAGGCATCGCATAGAGGCCGAACATCATCATGCGCGCGACCCAGAAGAAGATGATGTCGTAGCCCGTCAGCAGCACGTCGGTCGGATAGAACTTCGCCAGATCGGGGGTTTCGTCCGGCCAGCCCAGCGTCGAGAACGGCCAAAGTCCGGACGAGAACCACGTGTCGAGCACGTCCTCGTCCTGGTGCAGCTCACTGCTGCCGCAGGTGGCGCATTCCGACGGGTCGGTGTCCGGGACGGTGATGTGGCCGTCGGGGCAGTACCACACCGGAATTCGGTGGCCCCACCACAGCTGGCGACTGATGCACCAGTCGTGCATGTTGTCGACCCAGTCGAAGTAGCGCTTCGACAGCTCGGCCGGAACAATCCGCGTGCGGCCATCGCGCACCGCGTCGCCCGCGGCCTTCGCCAGCGGCGCGACCTGCACGAACCATTGCAGCGACAGCCGCGGCTCGACCACGGTGCGGCATCGCGAGCAGTGGCCAACGCTGTGCACGTACGGCCGCTTCTCCGCGACCACGCGACCCAGGTCGCGCAGTGCGACAGTGACCGCGTCACGCGCTGCGAATCGGTCGAGCCCTTCGAACTGCCCCGGCACGGTGATCGCACCCGATTCATCCATCACCGAAATCAGCTCGAGCTGGTGGCGCTGCGCAATGGCAAAGTCGTTCGGGTCATGCGCCGGCGTCACCTTCACCGCACCGGTGCCGAACTCCGGATCGACATGCTCGTCGGCGACGACCGGGATCATCCGGCCGGTCAGCGGCAGCTCGATCAACGTTCCGACCAGATGCCGGTAACGGTCGTCGTCCGGGTGCACCGCGATCCCGGTGTCACCGAGCATCGTCTCGACTCGCGTCGTTGCGACAATGATCTCGTTGGCGCCGTCGCCGTACCGCAACGAGACGAGTTCGCCCTCGTCATCGGAGTGCTCGACCTCGATGTCGGACAACGCGGTGAGGCACCGCGGGCACCAGTTGATGATCCGCTCGGCACGGTAGATCAGCCCGTCGGCGTACATCCGCACGAAGATCGCGCGCACCGCGCGGGAGAGGCCTTCGTCCATCGTGAAGCGCTCACGCGACCAGTCGACACCGTCGCCGAGACGACGCATCTGGCCGAGGATTCGGCCGCCGTACTCGGACTTCCACTGCCAGACCCGCTCGACAAATGCCTCACGACCAAGGTCATGCCTGGTCAATCCGTCCGCCGCCAGCTCACGCTCGACGACGTTCTGCGTCGCGATACCCGCGTGATCCATGCCGGGGAGCCAGAGCGCTTCGTAGCCCTGCATCCGCTTGCGGCGCGTCAGTGCGTCCATCAGCGTGTGCTGCGGCGCATGACCCATGTGCAACGAGCCGGTGACGTTCGGCGGCGGGATGACGATGGTGTACGCCGGCTTCTCGCTCGCTGCGTCGGCGGTGAAATACCCGCGTTCGATCCAGCGGTCGTACAGGACGCTCTCGACGTCCGACGGCGTGTACTGCGGTGGCAGGATGGTCTCGGGGAGCGCGTCGCGGGTCGTCACGCGGCAAATCCTACGGAGCGCACCGCGCGCCCCGAAACTCGTTAGCGGCCGGGCACCACGTCGCGCGCCGGGAGCGGCCAGCGCACACGCTCTGGTGGCGGCTCGCGGTCAAGGGCCTTGACCTCGCGCAGAAGCTGCCACAGGCCCTCGACCGCCTCATGCGTGTCGAGGTCGGTGTCCACGACGACGCTGGGCGGTCCGCCGAGGTGTTCGATCACCGGAGCATCGGCTGGTGGCTCGACGAACGCGACCATCGGCTGGCCGAAGCCGGGGTCGAACGCGTGGCCCGGCTCGAGCGATTCAAGGGTGAACGCGCGCACGGCCGCGAGATGCCCGAGCAGCTGACCCACCGCGCGGACGCCCTCGTCGGGTACGTCGATCGCCGCGAAGTCGGGATGCGCGAACTTCGCCATGCCATGCGTGTGCAGCGTTGCCGACCGACCGTCGACAGCCCAGTCGGCGTGGACGCTCACCTGACGCGACGGGTCGAAGCGCTTCTCCACCAGCTTCTTGCGCCACTCGCGAGCAGTCCAGACCCGTTCGGCGGTCAGGTCGACGACAGGGCCGTTCGCCCACTCGGTGAGCGCCCGGACCGCTCCGGTCGCGAAAGCCATTCCGTCGGGATGCAACGAGTCGTCGCGGGCTAGTTCGAGCACGACGGCTTGCGTATACGTCGGCACCGCCGGGTAGTCGCGCCGGCGCATGCCGGGCACCCGCTCTGCGGCGAGCTGGCTCAGGATCGCGCGCAGCGGATGCTCACCGTCCAGGTCGGAGGCGGCCAACGACCAGCTGGACGGATCGAGCGCGGGCACGTCGGCCCTCAGCAACAGATCTGCCGGAGGTTCATCGGTGCGACTGGTGAAGACGGCGTACGAAGCGTGGGCATCCATCTCGGGTCACGACTCTAGAGGCCCGGCGACGTCCATTCACACCGGCTTGGACGTACAGATCGAGCGAGACGTTGCCGACAGGTCAGTACCTTGATCTTGACGGGAGTTGCCGTGGCGTTCGGGAAAGGCAAGCTGCCGCAGTCGTACGGCGTCCCCGTACGCGCGGAGGCGCCGGCCGGTGTGGCTGTGTCGCCGGACACCTCGGTGCCGGTCCCCGAGTACGCAACTGCCGTCGTTCCTCCCGCACCGTGGTCGGCAGCGCCTGCGGCACCGTGGTCTGCACCTGGTCCGGAGTCGGCTGCCGGCGGTTTCTATGCACCCGGCCCGCCAGCCGGCAGCAGTCCGTACGCCGCCCCGGTTGCGTCCGCGCCGGGCTGGTCGGCCTACGGTCAACAACAGTTCGTGCCACCGTTCCCGCTCGCCCCGTCGCCGCAAAAGTCGGGATTTCGCCGGATCCTCAATTCCAAGCCGATCGCGGCGGTCGTCATCGTGCTCTTCGTGGCGGGCATCGGGAATGCGGCCCGCGGGCGTTCCGATGCGCGGGCTGCGATCAACTTCCCCCCGTCACTGGGGGGCTTGACGTTCTCGGCCAATGCCGCGGCGCAGAAGGAGATGGCGGACGCCGCGCGGGAGTTGGCCGCCGAGAACCCTGGGATGGCCAGCGGCGTCGGCCTCTACGAGGAGTCCGCGCGCGGCGAACGATTTGTCATGGTTATCGCCGTGCGGGGCCGGCTGGATGAACAGCGGGAACTGCGCGATGCCGCGTCCGACCAGCTGGTGGTCGATCGCTCGTCGCGCCGTGAATTTCCCAGCCACATCGTCTGCTACAGCGTGTCGAACGAGTCGGCGACGGTCTGTTTCGTGCATGGCAGAGCGCTCTCGATCCTCGTCGCCGACTTCGGCAATGCCGATCTCGCCGAAGGCGCGCGCGTGGCAGGAGCGGCGAAAAAGGCCATCCGCTAGCGGCTCGACCGCCGGACGCCGAACGGGCTACGCGGACTTCTCGCGTCGCTCGCGCTTCGGTGCCTCGCGTGGCACCAGCGTCGGCAGCACCTTGTCCATCACGGTCTCTCGGGTGATGACGCAACGCGCCACATCCTTGCGTGAGGGCAGGTCGTACATCACCGAGAGCAGAACTTCCTCCATGATGGCGCGCAGCCCGCGCGCTCCCGTACCGCGCAGGATCGCTTGTTCGGCAATCGCTTCGAGGGCGTCGTCGCTGAATTCCAGCTCGACACCATCGAGCTCGAAGAGCCGGCCGTACTGCCGGACGAGCGCGTTCTTCGGCTCGGTCAGGATGCGAATCAGCGCCACCCGGTCGAGGTTGTGGACACTGGAGATGACCGGCAGGCGACCGATGAACTCGGGAATCATGCCGAACTTGATCAGGTCTTCGGGCATGACCTCACCGAATACGTCCTGGGTGTCGACGTCGCGCTTGCTGTGCAGAGTCGCGCCGAAGCCGATGCCCTTCTTGCCGATTCGCGCCTCGATGATCTTCTCGAGACCGGCGAAGGCGCCGCCGACGATGAAGAGCACGTTCGTCGTGTCGATCTGGATGAACTCCTGGTGCGGGTGCTTGCGTCCGCCCTGCGGCGGGACCGACGCGGTCGTGCCTTCGAGGATCTTCAGAAGGGCCTGCTGCACGCCCTCGCCGGAGACGTCACGGGTGATCGACGGGTTTTCGCTCTTGCGAGCGATCTTGTCGACCTCGTCGATGTAGATGATCCCGGTCTCGGCCTTCTTGACGTCGTAGTCAGCGGCCTGGATCAGCTTGAGCAGGATGTTTTCGACGTCCTCGCCGACGTAACCGGCTTCGGTCAGTGCGGTCGCGTCCGCGATGGCAAACGGAACGTTGAGCATCTTGGCGAGTGTCTGCGCGAGCAGCGTCTTGCCGCACCCCGTCGGACCGAGGAGCAAGATGTTGCTCTTGGCAAGCTCGACCTCCGCCTTCTCGTTGGCCCCGGCCTGCACCCGCTTGTAGTGGTTGTAGACCGCGACCGACAGGCTCTTCTTTGCCGACTCCTGGCCGATGACGTAGCCGTCGAGGAAGTCGTAGATCTCTTTGGGCTTGGGCAGCTCGTCCCACTTGAGCTCGTTGGCCTCGGAGAGCTCTTCCTCGATGATCTCGTTGCAGAGGTCGATGCATTCGTCGCAGATGTAGACACCCGGGCCAGCGATGAGCTTCTTGACCTGCTTCTGCGACTTGCCGCAGAAGGAACACTTCAGCAGGTCGCCGCCGTCACCAATACGTGCCACCCGGGGTCATCCTTCCGCTTACGCCTTCGATCACGGTACCCGGGGTGCCCCGGGCTGTGGACCCTTTACGGACAAACTGTCGCCGTTTTCAGACGCTCGCGGCGCTCTTGCGTGAGGAGATGACCTCATCCACCAGGCCGTACTCGACCGCTTCCGCGGCCGTCAGGATCTTGTCGCGCTCGATGTCCTTGCGGATCTGCATCTCGTCGCGGCCGGTGTGCTTGGACAGGATGTGCTCGAGCAACGAGCGCATCCGCAGGATCTCGCGAGCCTGGATCTCGATGTCGCTCGACTGGCCTTCGCCGCCGCCGGATGGCTGGTGGATCAGGATTCGGGAGTTCTCGAGCGCGAACCGCTTGCCCGGCGTACCAGCCGCGAGCAGCACGGCGGCCGCGCTGGCGGCTTGGCCCATGCAGTACGTCTGGATCTCGGGTCGCACGAACTGCATCGTGTCGTAGATGGCGGTGAGCGCCGTGAACGATCCGCCCGGCGAGTTGATGTACATGATGATGTCGCGGTCGGGGTCCATCGACTCGAGTGTCAGCACCTGCGCCATGACGTCGTTGGCCGTGACGTCGTCGATCTGCTGACCGAGGAAGATGATCCGCTCCTCGAACAGCTTGTTGTACGGGTCCATCTCCTTCACGCCGTAGCTCGTGCGTTCGATGATGCGCGGCAGCACGTAACGGCTGTAGGGAGCCGAGTCGGTCATGGTGTCCTCCGGAATGCTGGGTCGGCCGGCGGGGCGTCGTACGCCGGAGGTCAAGGTGTCTCGGCGGGCACCTGAACGGCGCTGCGTACGACATGGTCGACGTGGCCGTAGTCCTTCGCCTCATCAGCGGTGAACCAGCGGTCGCGGTCGGAATCGATCTCGATCTGCTCGATCGTCTGGCCGGTGTGGAAGGCGATGCGCTCGGCCATCGTCTTCTTCACGTAGAGCATCTGCTCGGCCTGGATGGCGATGTCCGACGCCGTGCCGCCGATGCCGCCCGAAGGCTGGTGCATCATGATCCGCGCGTTCGGCAGCGCGTAGCGTTTGCCACGCGTGCCGGCGGCGAGCAGGAACTGCCCCATCGACGCCGCGAGGCCCATCGCGAAAGTCGCGACATCGTTCTCGATGAACTGCATCGTGTCGTAGATCGCCATGCCGGCCGTCACCGATCCGCCGGGCGAGTTGATGTAGATGGAGATGTCGCGTTCTTGGTCTTCGGAGTTGAGCAGCAGCAACTGCGCACAGATCATGTTGGCCATCGAGTCCTCGACGACCGTGCCCAGGAAGATGATCCGCTCGCGCAGCAGGCGGTTGAAGACCTGGTCGTCGAGGTTCATCCCGCCACCGTTGGAACGCATGCCCGGCGTGATGATGTCGCTCATGGAATCCCTCAACTTCTCGTTCTCGCTCGGCTTGGGCGTGCACAGGACCCTAACCGCATTTCGGCGCCGATATGCCCCTAATGGAGCATGTTCGCTGAGGGCAGAGCGGACGGCGGCAGGCTCAGGGCGACCGATCTACTCGGCGTTCTCGGCCGCCTCATCGCCATCCAGCGCGCCTGCCTCGTCGGCTTCGCCCGCGGCGCTGGAGAGGGCGCTGCGCAGCTCGTCGAGCGTGACTGGACGGCCGGATGCGTCGC
>JBDSAK010000329.1:0-2963 GCA_039922195.1 Mycobacteriales bacterium | reverse complement strand
CGGTGCACGTGCACGCGAGCGGCGCGGGCAACAACGCGACCGCCGAGCGCGTCGTCGACGAGGCGAAGGTGATGGCCAAGCGCGAGAAGTTCGCGCCCGAGAGGAAGAAGCCCACCGCGGATGCAACACCCTCAAGCACCTGAGTCATCTCGCCCGCGACGTCGCCTCTCGCCGACGTGGATCCTCGGCGGCATCGCGGCTGTCGTGATCCTGGTGTTCGGAGGGGCGCTGTTCTACACGCAGGTGCTCAATGACGACCAGCCCGAGAAGTTCACCCTGTCGGAGGTCGAGCCCAGCTCGTCGCCCGCCGGAAGTGCACCGGCAGCAGTGAGCGATGCGGCGTCTTCGAGCGCGTCGTCGCCGGCCGCCGCGGCGGGCCTGAACGGGGGGTGGACCGTGGGCGCAGACAGCCTGGTCGGCTACCGCGTGAAGGAGATCCTCGTCGGACTGGAGTCCCAAGCAGTGGGCCGGACGAGCGATGTCACTGGTGAGCTGACGGTCACGGGCGACTCGGTCACGGCCGCGAAGTTCACCGCGGACTTGACCACGGTCAAGAGCGACAAGAGCCAGCGTGACGGTCAATTCCGCGGACGCATCATGGACACCGGTACGCATCCGACGGCGACCTTCGTGTCCACCGAACCGATCCCCGTACCCGCGGGTGCTGTGTCAGGGCAGAAGTTCACGAGCACAGTCACCGGGGACCTGACGCTGCGCGGCGTGACCAAGTCCGTGACCTTCGACCTCAACGGTCAGAAGAAGGGCCCTGGATTCGAGCTGGTGGCGCAGATTCCGATCGTTTTTGCCGACTTCGACATTCCCAACCCGAGTGGCGGCCCGGCGCAAGTCGGCGATGACGGGATCCTGGAAGTGCAGCTCAATCTCGCGCCGAAGGACTGACCGACTGTCACCGACCGACGTACGACGCCAGGTGCTCACCGGTGAGGGTCGAACGGCTGGCGACCAGGTCGGCGGGCGTGCCTTCGAAGACGATCCGGCCGCCGTCGTGGCCGGCGCCCGGGCCGAGGTCGATGATCCAGTCGGCGTGCGCCATCACCGCCTGGTGGTGCTCGATGACGATGACCGACTTGCCCGAGTCGACCAGCCGGTCGAGCAGGGCGAGCAACTGCTCGACATCGGCCAGGTGGAGGCCGCTCGTCGGCTCGTCGAGGACCCACACGCCCCCCTTGTCGCCCATGTGAGTCGCCAGCTTCAGCCGCTGCCGCTCGCCGCCGGACAGCGTCGTGAGCGGCTGGCCGAGGGTGATGTACCCCAGGCCGACGTCCGCCAGCCGATCGAGGATGGCGTGCGCGGCCGGTGTCTGCGCCTCGCCGGCGGCAAAGAACTCCCGGGCCTCGGCCACCGGCATCGCGAGCACTTCGCTGATGTCGCGACCCCCGAAGTGGTACTCCAGCACTGACGCGTCGAACCGCTTTCCCTCGCACTCCTCGCAGGTGGTGGCAACGCCGGCCATCATCGCCAGGTCGGTGTAGATGACGCCGGCGCCGTTGCACGTGGGACAGGCGCCCTCGGAGTTGGCGCTGAAGAGTGCCGGCTTCACACCATTGGCCTTCGCGAACGCCTTGCGGATCGGTTCGAGCAGTCCGGTGTACGTCGCCGGGTTGCTCCGGCGCGAGCCGCGGATTGCCCCCTGGTCGATCGCCACCACCGCGTCCCGCCCCGACACCGAACCGTGGATCAGCGAGCTCTTGCCCGAGCCCGCCACGCCGGTGACGACGACCAGCAGGCCGAGCGGGATGTCGACGTCGACATCCTTCAGGTTGTGAGCGCGGGCGCCGCGCACCTCCAGCACCCCCCTCGGCGTCCGCAGCATCGGCTTCAGGGCTGCCCGGTCGTCGAGGTGGCGCCCGGTGAGCGTCCCGCTGGCGCGCAGCCCCGCCACGGTGCCTTCGAAGCACACGCTGCCGCCCGCCGTACCGGCACCAGGCCCGAGGTCGACGACGTGGTCGGCGATGGCGATGGCCTCCGGCTTGTGCTCAACGACGAGCACCGTGTTGCCCTTGTCGCGCAGTCGCAGCAGCAACTCGTTCATCCGCTGGATGTCGTGCGGGTGCAGGCCGACCGTCGGCTCGTCGAAGACGTAGGTGACGTCGGTGAGCGACGACCCGAGATGTCGGATCATCTTGACGCGCTGCGCCTCGCCGCCCGACAGCGTGCCCGACGGCCGGTCCAGCGACAGGTAGCCGAGCCCGATCTCCACGAAGGAATCGAGGATCTCCCCCAGCGTCGTCAGCAGAGGAGCCACGGACGGCTCGTCGAGGTCGCGGACCCACTCTGCGAGGTCGCTGATCTGCATCGCGCAGGTGTCGGCGATGTTGATGTTCTTGATCTTGGCGGACAGGGCGGCCTCGCTGAGCCGGGTGCCGTCGCAGGAAGGACAGGTGCTGAAGGTCACGGCCCGCTCCACGAAGGCACGGATGTGCGGCTGGAGCGCATCGACGTCCTTGGCCAGGAACGACTTCTGGATGCTCGGGATCAGTCCGGCGTAGGTCAGGTTGATCCCGTCTACCTTGATCTTGGTCGGTTCCTTGTGGAGCAGGTCGCCCAGTTCCTTCTTGGTGTATTTGCGGATCGGCTTGTCCGGGTCGAAGAAGCCGCAGCCGCGGTAGATCCGGCCGTACCAGCCGTCCATGCTGTAGCCGGGGATGGTGAGCGCGCCCTCGCTGAGCGACTTGGCGTCGTCGTACAACGCAGACAGGTCGAAGTCAGTCACGCTGCCCATGCCCTCGCAACGTGGACACATACCACCAGTGATGTTGAAGCTCCGCCGCTCCTTCACGGTGTTCCCGCCGCGCTCGAGCGTGACCGCGCCCGCTCCGCTGATCGAGGCGACGTTGAAGGAGTACGCCTGGGGCGATCCGATGTGCGGCTGGCCGAGTCGGCTGAACAGGATGCGCAGCATCGCGTTGGCGTCGGTGGCGGTGCCGACGGTGGAGCGGGAG
>JBDSAK010000328.1:0-4835 GCA_039922195.1 Mycobacteriales bacterium | reverse complement strand
CATGACTTCACGGGACGGAAATCTCAGAGAGACGTCCGAGTAACACCGGAGCGACAGTCTGACCTCCACGTCAACGGAGGGAGATACATGCCGGAGATCAACGGCGCCGATACCGCATGGGTGCTGATATCAGCAGCCCTGGTGTTGTTCATGACACCCGGTCTCGCGTTCTTCTACGGCGGCATGGTCCGCAGCAAGAACGTCCTCGGCATGCTGATGCAGAACTTTTTCTCCATGGGACTGGTCTCCGTCCTGTGGGTGCTGATCGGCTTCAGCCTCGCGTTCGGTGACGACATCGGCGGCGGTCTTCTCGGCGGCTTCGACTTCGCCGGGCTCAAGGACATCCACATGGGTACGCCGCTCGACGCCCTCGGCTTCGGTGCGCCGCTGACGATCCCGGTGCTGCTGTTCATGGCGTACCAGATGATGTTCGCCGTCATCACGCCGGCACTGATCACCGGTGCAACGGCCGACCGGTTGAAGTTCGCGGGTTATGCAACCTTCCTCGGCCTCTGGCTCGTTCTCGTCTACTCGCCGGTCGCGCACTGGGTCTTCAGCCCCCACGGCTGGTTGTTCAAGAAGGGCGCCCTCGACTTCGCGGGTGGCACTGTCGTGCACATCAACGCCGGCATCGCCGCACTCGCGGTCGTGCTCGTCATCGGCAAGCGCAGGGGGTGGCCCCGGGACGGCATGCACCCGCACTCGTTGCCGCTGACGCTGCTCGGCACCGGCATCCTGTGGTTCGGCTGGTTCGGCTTCAACGCCGGTTCATCGCTCGGTGCGAACGGCATCGCGGCGCAGGCGTTCGTCAACACACACCTCGCTGCAGCGGCTGGCATGCTCGGCTGGCTGCTGGTCGAGCGGATCAAGGCGGGCCACGCGACGACGCTGGGTGCAGCGTCGGGCGCGGTCGCCGGCCTGGTGGCGATCACCCCGTGCGCGGGTTACGTCGGCGGCTTGTCGCCCCTCGTCATCGGCTTCGCCGCGGGCGTGGTGTGTCTGCTCGCGATCGGTCTCAAGACGCGGTTCGGGTACGACGACTCGCTGGACGTCGTCGGCGTACACCTCGTCGGTGGCATCATCGGCTCGCTGATGGTCGGCCTGTTCGCGGACGCCAATGTGAACGAGGGCATCAAGGGCAACGAAGGGTTGTTCTTTGGCGGCGGGGAAGGGCTGCTGGGAAAGCAGTTTCTCGCGGTAGCCGCGACGATCGCCTTCTCGGGCATCCTGTCGTACCTGCTCGCACAACTCGTCGACAAGACCATCGGGCTTCGCGTATCGGAGGATGAGGAGATCGAGGGTCTCGACTCGTCGCAGCACGCGGAGACCGCGTATGTGCTCGGTGGCATCGGTTCGATGGGATCTGGAGGATCGGCGTGAAGCTCGTCACCGCAATCGTCAAGCCGTTCAAGCTCGACGACGTGAAGAACGCACTCCAGGACATCGGAGTGAACGGACTCACCGTCTCTGAAGTGCAGGGCTACGGCCGCCAGCGCGGCCACACCGAGGTCTACCGCGGTGCGGAGTACAAGGTCGACTTCGTGCCGAAAGTGCGGCTCGAGGTCGTGGTCGGCGACGCCGACGTCGCGCGCATCGTCGACGCGATCGTCGCGGCGGCGAAGACCGACAAGATCGGTGACGGCAAGGTATGGGTGACGTCGGTCGACGACATCATCCGGGTCAGGACCGGCGAACGGGGACCTGACGCGATCTGACCGCGCCGCTCTCTTAGAACGCGGCGACCTCACCGGCCAGGCGTTCTGCACCGCGTACACCGCGGTTGCGGACGCCTGGCTTGTGGCGTTGTTCGAGGCAGTGCCGAGTGCGTCGGACGTCGCGCTCGTCGCGGTCGGCGGGCTCGGGCGAGGCGAGCTCTGCCCGGGCAGCGACCTCGACCTGGTCCTGTTGCACCGGGGGGGCGGCAAGGTCGGCGCGGTCGCCGATGCGCTCTGGTATCCGATTTGGGATTCGGGCATCTCTCTCGATCACAGCGTCCGTACTGTGCGGGAGGCATTGCAGGTCGCGAACGACGACCTCAAGGCGGCGCTCGGCTTACTCGATGCGCGACACGTCGCCGGCGATGCGTCGCTGACCGCGGAACTCGTCTCCGCCTGGCGCCTGCAGTGGCGCAAGACGGCGACGAAGCGGCTGCCCGAACTCTTCGAGTCATCCCGCGCCCGACACGACCGCGCGGGTGAACTCGCCTTCCTGCTCGAACCTGACCTGAAGGAGTCGAGGGGCGGGCTACGAGACCTGCACTCGATTTCGCAGGCCGCCGCTGCGTGGGTCGTCGAGCCGCCGGGTCAGCGCGCCCGGGCGGCGTACGACGTGTTGCTATCGGCTCGCGTCGAGCTGCATCGCGCGACCGGTCGGGGCACCGACATCCTGCGCCTCCAGGACCAGGACGCCGTCGCGACCGCCCTCGGGTACGCCGACGCCGACGCGTTGATGCGCGCGGTCTCCGAGGCGGCCCGCATCGTGGGCTGGGATGCCGACCGCGCGGCGTACCGCGTGCAGTCGTGGGTTGCGGCGGCTACCCGCCGCAAGGGTCAGCCTGCTGCCTGGAGACCCGCCGGTCGCGGTGTCGTCGTACAGGACGGTGAGGTGCGACTCGGCCGAGACGGCGATGCGGCGGATCCCGCGCAGGCGTTGCGCGTCGCCTCCGCTGCTGCCGTCGAGCTGTTGCCGATTTCGACAGCTACTCTCGACGCGCTCGTGGCCGCTGCGGTCGACGTACCGGAGCCGTGGCCGGCGGACATGCGCGACGAGCTCGTGACTTTGCTCGCGGCCGGGCCCGGCTCGATCGCCGCTTTCGAAGCGCTCGACCATCACGGTCTACTCGAGCGGTTGCTGCCCGAGTGGGCGACCGTGCGCTCGAAGCCGCAGCGCAACGCCTACCACCGATTCACCGTCGATCGGCACTTGTGCGAGGCCGCGGCGAACGCGGCCGCGCGGGTCCGTGATGTCGCGCGGCCGGACCTGCTCGTCGTCGGTGCGTGGCTGCACGACATCGGCAAGGGCTTCCCGGGCGATCACACCGAGGTCGGCATCGGCATCGTCGACGCGATCGGTACGCGGATGGGCTTCCCTCCGGCCGACGTGGAGACGCTGGTCGCGATGGTGCGACACCACCTGCTCCTGGCCGACACAGCGATGCGCCGCGATCTCGATGACCCGCTGACGATCGAGGTCACCGCGAAAGCGGTCGGCAACCTCGAGACGTTGCAATTGCTCGCGGCCTTGACCGAAGCCGACTCCCTGGCGACGGGGCCCGCGGCGTGGTCGGAGTGGAAGGCCGGCCTCGTCGGTGAGCTGGTACGCCGGACCGCCGCGGTGCTCGGCGGTGTCCCGGCGGAACGCTCGGCAGAAGCGATGACGCCGCGCGAGCGCGAACTGGTCGCCGCCGGCGAGATTGCGGTCGAGCGCAGCGGGTCGACGATCACCGTGGTGGCGCCGGACCGCCCCGGGCTGCTCAGCCGAGTCGCGGGTGCGCTCGCTCTGCACCGGCTCGACGTGCGCGCCGCATCGATCCGCTCGGTCGACGGCATGGCGGTCGAGGTCCTCGACGTCACGACGGGCATGGGCGACGTGGCCGACTGGGATCGCGTCGCCGGCGATGTGCGCCGCGCGCTGAGCGGGCGGCTTGCGCTGGAGTCGCGCCTGGCCGAGCGGGCGAAGGTCTACGCGCCGACGCGCAGTGCGTCTTCGACCGCTCCGCCGCGCGTCGTCGTGCACAACGATGCGTCTGACAGCTCCACCGTGTTGGAGGTCCGGGCGTCCGACGGCATCGGCGTCCTCTACCGGATCACGCGCGCCCTCGCGGAGTGCGAACTCGACGTACGCCATGCGAAGGTCTCGACGCTGGGCCACGAAGTCGTCGACTCCTTCTACGTGGTCGACTCGTCGGGGCAGAAGATCGATGACGCCGAGCACCTCACCGAGATCGAACGCGCCATCCTCGCTGCGGTGACGCCGGGCGAGAACTAACCGACGTCAGACGCGTTGGCGCCGTGCGCCCGGTGGACAGCGGCTTGCTCGCCGAGCGCATTGGCGAGCAACGTGATGACGCGGGGGGCTTCCCCGATGGGCAGCTGGAACGTCGATGTACAGGTCGACGCATGCCACAGGCTAAGGACAACGAAGCCGCGCTCGGGGTGCCAGGTCACCTGAAGCCGTCGTCCGTCACCGCGATCGTCGTCGAACCAGTCGCGGTGGCCCGGCAGCTCGTAGACATTTCCCATGACTGGACCTTGCATCGGCGGGGATGCGGTGTCCAGGCATCCGCTGGAATTCTCTTGACCGAGTAGGTAACTCCGGTCAAGTCGACGGCGACGCGAGGAACCCGTCGGCGACGGTTCCCCCGCTGTAGATCCACCGGTGGTCATACAGCGCGCCGGCGACGCCCGACCGGCGCTCCCCGGGAAGCATGGTCAGCTTCACCCACGTGTTGGCAGCGGGATCGTACGCAGACACGTCGGTTGTGGCGCTGAAGTCATTGAGCATGCCTCCGGCGATCACGATGCGGCCGTCGAGGACGAACGCGGACGACTGGGTATGCGAGCGGGTCGGCACCAGCGAGGCCCTTACTGCCCAGCTGTTGGTGGCTGGGTTGTACGCCTGGAGCGCACCGGACATGACACCGTCGCTCTCGAAGCCGACCTGGCCGCCGACGGAGTAGACGATGCCATTGAGAACAGCCGCGGCCAGGTGGTTCAGCGGGGTAGGCATGGGTGCCCGTGAGACCCAGGTGCTGCCTGCCGTGTCGACGGCGAGGGACCAGTGGTCGGCCCTGTCAATCTTGCGCGTGATGTCGTGCCCGCCGAAGAAGTCCAGGC
>JBDSAK010000327.1:0-19405 GCA_039922195.1 Mycobacteriales bacterium | reverse complement strand
CGACCCGGATTGGTGTCGTCGACGGGCACTCTCTGGCGATGCAAGGGCTTTTCGACGTACCTCTCGACGAACTGAGCGACGCCTGGGAGGGCACGCTCCCGCGCCTGTTCGGCTGATGCCCAAGCCCGCGCGCGTCGATCCGGTCGAGGGCCAGGCTGCCGTCGAGGAGGTGACGCGAACGCTCGGGGAGCTCGGTCCCGTCGGCGTCGAGCCCGCCGTACTCGCGACCGCCGTCCGCTATTTCGTCGGCCTGCTGCGGGACCGCGCGCCAGGTCACAGCGTCGAGGTGCGGATTCCCGGTCCGGCCGGCACGGCGTTCCAGTGTGGCGAAGGTCCGCAGCACACCAGGGGTACGCCGCCGAACGTCGTCGAGACCGACCCGCTCACGTTCTTCCAGCTGTGCACCGGCCGACTCGGGTGGGAGGCCGCGGTCGCCTCAGGGTCGGTGCGAGCGAGCGGGCAGCGCGCCGACCTTTCGACACTGCTCCCGGTCATCGGCGACTGCCCCGCTCCGCCCGCTGATTCGCAGTGAATTGACCGATTGCGGCGACATTCTCGGCGAACTGAGCGTGGGCGATTCACGGTCAGAGGTCAATTCGCTGAACTGGGGGAGCCGGCTACTTCTTCGGGGTGGCCTTATCGAGCAACGCGGTGAGGTCGATCATGCGGCCGCCGCCGTCCGGAGCGATCGCCTGGTAGGCGCGGGTCAGATGCTTGATTTCTTCGGGGCCGTGGGCCCGCGCGATCTCCACCAGCTCGGCGTACGAGTTGGCATCGGGCACCTCCTCGCTGGCCGGCTCGTCATCGGTGCTGCGGTCCACGGCGTACACGGTGGTAGTGCTCCTCAACTGGCGGTGACAGGGGCGGGGGGGTCCTTGTCCGATTCCATCGTCCTGAATCGAGCGCGCCGTGTCTCTGGCCCGTTTCCACTAGCCGGGAGTAGCCCCAACGGAGCACCCGCGGAGTGTCAGTGGGTGGCCGAGAGAGAAAAGACGGGGCACCGGTACACTCATGGCGTCCCCACGACCGCCCGACGAGGAGATCACTTGCCCGGAGGCGAAGGACCCAAAGACGCCTGCGGGGTCTTCGGGGTGTGGGCGCCAGGCGAGGACGTCGCGAAGCTCAGCTACTACGGGCTCTACGCACTCCAGCACCGCGGCCAGGAGGCGGCCGGCATCGCGGTCTCCGACGGCAGCAACGTCATCGTCTTCAAGGAGCTCGGACTCGTCGCGCAGGTATTCGACGAGGCGACGCTGGCGTCACTGAAGGGACACCTGGCGATCGGCCACACCCGCTACTCGACGACCGGTTCGTGTACGTGGGAAAACGCCCAGCCCTCGTTCCGCGCGTCGCAGGCCGGTGGCGGCATCGCCCTGGGCCACAACGGCAATCTGACCAACACCGCCGAACTCGCCGGTCTGGTCCAGCGCGTCCGCGGCGGTCTGGGCGCCACCACCGACTCCGACCTGATCACCGCCTTGCTCGCCGACCACCCGGACGTGTCCCTCGAAGAGGCGGCCGTTCGCGTCCTGCCCCAGCTCAAGGGCGCTTTCTCCCTGACCTTCATGGACGAGCAGACGCTGTACGCCGCCCGCGACACGCATGGAGTACGCCCCCTGGTCATCGGCCGCCTCGAGCGCGGCTGGGTCGTCGCCAGCGAAACCGCGGCGCTCGACATCGTCGGGGCGAGCTATGTGCGCGACGTCGAACCCGGCGAACTCATCGCGATCGACGAGCACGGCCTGCGCTCGCGCACCTGGGGTGCACCGACGCCGCACGGCTGCCTGTTCGAATACGTCTACCTGGCCCGCCCGGACACCACGATCGCCGGGCGCGGCGTCCACTCGGCCCGCGTCGAGATCGGCCGGCAGCTCGCGCGCGAGGCGCCCGCCGACGCCGACTTGGTCATTCCCGTCCCGGAATCCGGCGGACCGGCCGCGATCGGCTACGCCGCTGAGTCAGGCATCCGGTACGGCGAAGGGCTGGTCAAGAACCGGTACGTCGGCCGCACTTTCATCCAGCCGAGCCAGACGATCCGGCAGATGGGCATCAGGCTCAAGCTCAACCCGCTGCGGGACGTGCTCAAGGGGCAGCGGATCGTCGTGGTCGACGACACCATCGTCCGCGGCAACACGCAGCGCGCGCTGGTGCGTATGCTCCGCGAGGCCGGCGCTCTCGAGGTGCATGTGCGCATCTCCGCGCCGCCGGTGAAGTGGCCGTGCTTCTACGGCATCGACTTCCCGACCGGGGCCGAACTCATCGCCAACAGCATGCTCGTCGAGCAGATCCGCGAATCGATCCAGGCCGACTCGCTTGGCTACGTCTCGCTCGAAGGCCTGATCGAGGCGACCACGATCCCGCGCGAGCGCCTTTGCACCGCGTGCTTCACCAAGGAGTATCCGATCGAGATTCCAGCCGAACACCTGATCGGCAAGCACCTGCTCGAAGGGATTGCGCGCAACGTCAACGTCGGCGGATCGGGTGATTCCGGCCCCGAGCAGGAGTTGCTCCTCCAGGCGCCGGGCGCGGCAGACGCGCTGAGCCGGCCGTGACCGAAAAACTCACGGCCGCGTCGTACGCCGGCGCGGGCGTCGACATCGACGCCGGCGAACGCGCGGTCGAGCTGATGAAAGCCAAGGTCGCCCGCGCGACGCGCCCGGAAGTCGTCGGTGATCTTGGTGGCTTCGCCGGGCTGTTCGCGCTCGACATCGGCAAGTACCGCAAGCCGATGCTCGCCAGCTCGACGGACGGTGTCGGCACCAAGCTGGCGATCGCGCAGGCGATGGACAAACACGACACCGTTGGCATTGACCTCGTCGCCATGGTGGTCGACGACCTCGTGGTGTGCGGCGCGGAGCCGCTGTTCCTGCAGGACTACATCGCCTGCGGTCACGTCGTCCCCGAACGCATGGCTGACATCGTCGGCGGTATCGCCGAGGGCTGCCGGATCGCCCGCTGCGCCCTCGTCGGAGGCGAGACAGCCGAGCACCCCGGCATGATGGAACCGGAGGCCTACGACCTCGCCGCGACCGGCGTCGGCATCGTCGAGGCCGACGACGTCCTCAGCAGCGACCGGGTGCGCGCGGGGGACATGGTCATCGCGATGGCGTCGTCCGGCGTCCACAGCAACGGCTTCTCGCTGGTTCGTCACGTCCTGCTCGGGCAGGCGAGGCTGCGCCTGGATGCACAGGTCGATGACTTCGAGCAGACGCTCGGTGAAGTGCTGCTGACTCCGACGCGCATCTACGCGCAGGACTGCTTGGCGCTCATTGCCGAGGTCGACGTTCACTCGTTCTCGCACATCACCGGGGGCGGCCTGGCCGCCAACATCGCGCGGGTGATCCCGGCTGGTCTGGTCGCGGTCGTCGACCGGGGCACGTGGTCGGTGCCGCCGATCTTCGGACTCGTGCAGGACCGCGGTCGCGTCGAGCGGGCCGAGATGGAGCGCACGTTCAACCAGGGGATCGGGATGGTCGCGGTGGTCTCGCCGGATGACGCCGATCGCGCACTCGCGCTGCTGTCACATCGGCACGTCCCCGCCTGGGTGGCCGGCACGGTGCACGCCGGCTCCGGCGGCGCCCGCCTCGAGGGCGAGCACGCGACGAGTTAGTCGTCGTCCCCGTCGTCTGCCAGGTCGTCGTCTTCGGCCAGGTCGTCGTCAGCCTTGGGTGATGTGACAACGCTGCCGGTCGGGCTGGTGAGCTCGGCACGCAGGCGATCCAGGTCGGTGCCCCCGCTGCTGTACTTGAGCTCACGGGCGACTTTGGTCTGCTTTGCCTTGGCACGGCCGCGCCCCATGGCGTGACCTCCCTGCAAGAGGCGCTGCGGCGTCTAGGCGCAGCGATGGTGGACAGCGCAGGCGACGCGCGTCTGCTTGCCACCAAAGGTACAGCGTCCGCGCCCCGTGAAGCATTTCCGCCCCCTGGGGCGCTATTGCATTGCCGAGAGCCGGCGGGCCAGATCACGGTGACCCTGCACGTACTTGATGCGGCGGGCCAGGAGCCGCTGCTGCCAGCTCAGGGTGAGCTGTCGGCGTTCCAGCAGCTGCCGCCGTCGACGGAGACGGTCCACATCGCGTCGCTCGTCGGCTGCCACGTCGACTCCCTACCCGCAATCGCGCGACGAAACGGCGATAGTCAGCTAACCGGCGCCGATCTCCGCTCGCCGTGCCGCCCTGGGTAGGTTGAGCCCATGGCATGGAGCGATGGTCCGCGCTCGGAGCGCACCCGCGCGTGGATCCGTGTCGCGGCCGTGCTGACCGCCGTGGTCCTCGCAGTCGCCGTGGTGTCGTTCATTCTGCGCCTCGTCAGGTTGCTCGTCGTCACCGCCGCAATAGTCTTGGTGCTGGTCGTGGTACGCCGCGCGATGCGCGGGCCCAGGTGATGGCAGGATCGGGGGCGTGAGCGTGTACTCCTCTTACCTGCGTGTGTACGAGCCGCTGTCGACCTTCTCGCCATCGGAACGGCGCAAGTGGGAGATCTACCTGTCCACGGTCAAGCCGCCGGACAACGTGACTGGCGTGATCGAGGAGCAGCGGGCGTCTCTCGTCGCGGCGATCGGCCTGCCACCGAAGGCCGAAGTCGAGCACGCGTTCGTGCATCGCATCAGCAACGTCACTTACATTTGCCCGTGGCACACGGCGATGCGCACTTACCAGGCAATCGGTGAATTCCGGCGGTCGTTGCCCGACGAGATCGCGGATGCGTTCATTCCGCGCGGCGACGCCGAGGTCGCGGAGCGCGAACTCGAGCGGATGCGTGGCGCCGAGCCCGACCTCAAGAGCTACATCCTCAGCGAGACGTGGCAGGTGCCGATCCGCTGGTTCTTGCCGTTCGAGGGCGAGGAACGTCGGCTTCTCGTCGGCGGCGTACGGTCGATGACCTACCGCACGTCGATGGCCAACGCGCGCCGGCGGGTCGCGCGGGCGCTCGCGGTGTTGCGTAAGAGCCTGGACGAGGGCGCCATGCTCGACGGCGTCGAAGAGCTCGGCCGATGGCTCGAGGACTACCACCCGCGTTCATTGGTCGAGCTCGATTACGGCGGCCTGATCGGGCTGTTCGACGACGATGAATTGCACGCCGACGAGTCGGCGGCGGACGTCGCGCACGCCGTGGCATCGCTCGGCGCGGGGGCCACCGATGAAGCGGCTGCGGCGTACGAGCGCGTCACGGATCGCTGGGGTGCCGTTCGAGCCTTCGAAGTGGCGAACTGAACGCAGCGCCGACCTCGGGCCCGCCCACATAGTCACCTGAGCCGGAAAGATGGTTCTTGTGGGCTATATCGGACAACTGGGCTGATAGCGCACTATCCCTGAGGTGAGCGACGCGCGCTCCACGGAAAGGACTTCCGATGACGAGCCGCACCCCCGAAGCCGAAGCGTTGCTCACGCCCGCCGAGGTCGCCACCATGTTCCGGGTTGACCCCAAGACGGTCACCCGGTGGGCCAAATCAGGCAAGCTGACCTCGATCCGCACGCTGGGCGGACACCGCCGCTACCGCGAGATCGAGGTTCGCCAGCTGCTGAGCGGCATTCCGGCGCAGCGCACCGAATAGTCAGTCGCCACCAGCCCTCGGACGCCCGTGCGTCGCGGGGGCTGTGTGCTGTCTTGTCGGCGCGAGCCCCGAATGCGGTGGGACTGTGCGTCCGTCAGGTCGGCGGCGCGCGCTGGTGCTGTGGGTAGGGGCGGGGTCGAACCGCCGACCTTCCGCTTTTCAGGCGGACGCTCGTACCGACTGAGCTACCTACCCCCGCATGACCTCTCGGGTCGTGCTTGCGGTCCTGACGGGATTTGAACCCGCGACCTCCGCCTTGACAGGGCGGCGTGCACTCCAAGCTGCACTACAGGACCTTGATTTGGTGCCTTCCGTGCTGTACCCCCAACGGGATTCGAACCCGTGCTACCGCCTTGAAAGGGCGGCGTCCTGGGCCGCTAGACGATGGGGGCGCGGCCTACGACCTGGATTGCTCGGCGTAGTGACGGCCCCGACCATCGAACCGTCGGGAACCCGGGGAAGCATAGGCGACAAATGGGGTCGCGACCAACCCCGTTGGGGCAATCACGGCGACGACGGGATCGACGAAGGCACCGGCGGGCTCGGCGTTCGCGTCGGGCCGGCGTTGCCGTCGGCTGCCTCCGGAGGCGCGATGACTTTGCGCGAGATCGTCGCGGACTCCTCGCCGAGGCCGCCGACCGTGATCGTGTCGTACGCTGCCAGCCGCCCGGTGGCCCGCTCGATGTAGAGGATTGACGCGCTCAGCGGCGTCGGCTTCTCGTTCTCCAGCCCGCGCAGCCCCGCGCCGCCGGTCGAGCCCTCGACGAGGATCGTCGTGCCGCCCTGGTCGATCTGCTTGCGCTCATGCAGATGTCCGGCGAGAACGATCCGCCCCGGGCCTTCCAGCAGCGCCGCCGAGGCGGGGTCGTGCACGAGCACGATCTGCGGCGCCGGGAACTCCTGCCCCAGTTGATCCCGAAGGAGGACAGCGAACTCCTCGATGACCTTCTTCTGTGCTTGGCGGTCGTCGTCCGAGCGCTTGTCCGGTGTGAATCGGGGGTCGGCAACCCCGAAGAACCGCAGGCCGGCGACGACCTCACTGCTGCCGTTGAGGACGATCGCGTTTTGCTGCGCTTTCACTGCGCCCTCGGTCGCCGGCGAGTCGTGGTTGCCGCGGACGTAGACGTACGGGACGCCGAGCGGGTCGATCCCGAGTGCGGTGTTGCCTTCTACGTCGCTACCCCAGTCCGCGATGTCGCCCGTGTCGGCGACCACGTCGACGTCGAACTGCTCGACCACTTGCTTCATCAGGTCGAACGCCTGCGGGTTGAGGTGGATGTCCGAAACGTGGAGCACCCGCACGATGGACTCGTCGTGTCCCTCGAATGTCGACAATGTGGACCCGGCGGCGTACAGCCGACTGACGTTGAGGACCAATGCGGACAGCTGCACGCGATACTCGGCGAACCGGTTGAGGATGTCCTTCGCGTCCCCGATGGCAGCAGGCGCGCGTGACAGCAGCCCGGAATATCGTGGTTCGGCCAGCGACTTCGGATTCCACGTCGCCGCGCTGGCGACGCCGCCGGCCGTCATCACCAGCAGGCTGGTCAGCGTGCCGAACACGACGGCGTACGGCCGCCGGATGATCAGAGCCGTCGCGATGGCTGCGCCCAGTGCGCCGAAGACGACGGCCCGGAGCACGAGCTCGCGCAGGGCCGACTGGGTGTCCTCGGCGATCGCGTCCTCGATGCCGGCCAGCGCGGAAGGGTTGCGAACGATGCGATCGGCTTCGGCGGGGCGGAGTTCGTCGAGACTGGCGTGGACTGCGAGCGGGCCGTTGTGTGTCTCCAGCCGGATACGGCCCAGCGGGGCCACGTGGACAACAGTTCCGCCGGCCATCGTCGGGCGCAGCGTGAAGGTGGCGTCGAATGGGCCAAGCTTCGCGGAGACATGCGCCCCGAGCGCGACACCTATCGCCGCGCCGAACAGTCCGACAAGGAAGACAGCCGACGACCACAACAGGTAACGCACGAGGCTGGCCCGGTCGTGCGGTCTCTCTCGCTTGAACCTGCGCAGCATCTGAAGATCGTCTCAAACTTCACCGGCGCCGACGGGACGAGACGAACTCTCACATTCACGACACGCGTCTCGAGTCGGTGGGTTTGCTGCGGTGCTGCGGCGCCCGCTGCTGTCCGGCATACTTCCCCACGGTGATCCCTGCGATCCGGTGCGGACGTGGTCAATGCGCGTTTCGCGGTGTCCCAGGGCCCCTAGCTCAATGGTAGAGCTGCGGACTTTTAATCCGTCGGTTCGGGGTTCGAGACCCCGGGGGCCCACTCAGGCCAGGTAGTAGGTCGGCCGATGGCCGCTACTTCGGCGGATTCTTGACGCTCTTGTCCATGCGCGCTTCGGGCTGCACGACCCTTTAGCTTTCGCCCATTGGGCCGATACACGGGCAAGACAGTCCCGAATCTGAGGAGCGCCGGTGCGCGACCGCCGTAAAGCCATGGGCATGATGCAGTCGCTCGGCAAGCCTGTGCGCAACGCGAGCATCACCACCAAGATCGTTGCAGTGGTCCTGCTGACGTGCAGCGTCTTCGTCATCGCCAGCGCGATGGCACTCGCCGGGATCAGCGACCTGACGCGCCGCAACGAGAGCATTGCCGACAAGGATGTGGCGACACTCGCCGCCGCCGCCAGACTGCGCACCGCTGTATCGGCCAGCCATGACGCACTGATCTACTCCGTCCTGACCGGAGAGAAGAAGTGGGACGACGTCATCGATTCGCGCCAGAGGGACGCCGAGACCATTCTGCTCGAGCTGGAGAACATCGACTCCGACACCGAGCACAAGGCGCAGATCGCCGTATTCCGCTCGCACCGCGACGCGATGTTGGTCAGCCGCAACGAAGTGCGCAGGAGGATCCGCGCCCTTGACCTGCGCAGGGCCAACGAGATCCTGCAAGGCACGACGCAGGGGCTCGCTGAGACCGTTTTGCTCGATGTAGAACGGCTCGAGGCCGCGGTCATCATCGACGTACAGGGCGAGGCTACGAGCGCGCGGACTTACGGGCGGCAGGCCCGCAACCGCGTCGGAGCCCTGCTCGGCTTTGGCGCGATCTTCGCCCTGGTCGGTGGCTGGGTCGCTGCCAGGCTCATCACCAAGCCGCTGCGCCGGGCCGTCGACGTGCTGACAGCCGTCGCCGCAGGCGACTTCACGCAGACTCTCGAGGTCGACAGCCGGGACGAGGTCGGCCGCCTGGCGACGGCGCTGGACGCGACCATCCGGTTGCTCCGCACCACGTTCAACACCATCGGCGGCACCGTCGTCGCCCTGGCTACCGCCTCCGACGAACTCGCCCGGGTCAGCGCGACGATGGCCGACTCGGCAGCCCGTACGGCGACCGAGGCGGACGCAGCCGCGGCCGCGGCGTCGGAGGTCTCCGCAAGCGTCGAGTCGGTAGCGGCCGCAGCTGAAGAGCTGTCGATGTCGATTCGCGAGGTGGCCGCGCAGGCCGCCAACGCAGCATCCGTCGCCGACGCCGGCGCCGTCCGCGCCGAAGCCGCCAGCGGAACCGTCAGCGAGCTCGGGAAGGCATCGGCGCAGATCGAGGATGTGACCGAACTGATCACCTCGATCGCGGAGCAGACCCACCTGTTGGCGCTGAACGCCACTATCGAAGCAGCGCACGCCGGCGCTGTCGGCAAGGGTTTCGGTGTCGTCGCTCAGGAGGTCAAGGACCTCGCCCGGCAGACGACCGAGGCAAGCGGCGACGTGCGCCGAGTCGTCGGCAGCATCCAGGCCGGCAGCCGGAATGCGGTCGAAGCCATGGCCGATGTCGCTTCGGTCATCCAGGAAGTCAACGAGAACCAGTCGACCATCGCCGCAGCAGTCGAGGAGCAGAACGCGACGACGCGACAGATCGGCAGCGACGCGGCCATGGCAGCGAGTGGTTCGGGTGAGATCGCCCGCAACATCGAGGGCGTTGCCTCGGCGGCGCGTGACGCGACGGCAGGCGCTGCGCAGACCGAGATCGCGGCGAATGAGCTGGCCGAGATGGCATCAGGACTACGCACCCTGCTGGCCGGCTTCCGCGTTTGAGCCGTCGGGACTGTCGCAATTGAGCCGTTGGTACCACTTTCCGTAGTCATAATGCGCGCGGCCGACTGAGTGAATTGGCGGGAGAAAGTTGCTCCGACAAGCGGATTGCTGTTTGTGCAATCCCGTTCATAGTTGAGAGGTCGGGCCCCGTTCAGCTCCCCCGTGCTGGGCGGGGCCCGACACCTATCGAACACTGGGTCGCGGCGCCGTACGGTCCACTGGCGTCGCCGACCCGGCTGGGGGAGGCGAGGGTGCAACACACACGGCGGACCGCGTTCGCCGGCCTCGGCTCACTTGCGTACACGGGTGTGTTCGCGGTCTGGCTGCTGCTCAAGATCGGCGGCGACGCAGGCGCTCAATGGTTCAGCGACCTCGCCGGGATCCTGCCCGCGGTCCTCGCGTCGGTTGCCTGTCTGGCCGCCGCCCGCCGCACGGAAGGCCGGCTGCGCAAGGCCTGGCTGCTCATCTTTGCCGGGTCGGTCGCGTGGGCCGTCGGCGAAGCCGCCTGGGCTGTGTACGAACTCGGGTTCGGCATCGAGGAGCCCTTTCCGTCGCTCGCCGACCTCGGCTACCTGGGTTTCTATCCGCTGACGATGCTCGGCCTGCTGTCGTTCCCGTCGGCCCCGGACGCGCGCGCATCCCGCTTGCGGACGTTCGCCGACGCACTGCTCATTGCGACGTCCGCGTTCTACGTGAGCTGGGTGCTCGTGTTGCGCGACTTGTTCGCCGCGACCGACGAGTCCGGGCTGGCGAGGCTGCTCGGTCTGGCCTACCCGGTCGCCGATGTCGCGTTGCTGTCGGTCGTCGTTCTGGTCGCGGCCCGGGCAACCCGCACGCACAGGCTGCCCTACGCGCTGCTGGCCGTGTCGCTGGTCGCGAACTGCTTCGCGGACACGATCTACGCGTACACGAGCACCAACGGGTACGAGACGGGCTCGGTGCTGGACGCCGTCTGGGTAGCTGCGCTCCTACTGATCGCAGTGGCGGCCATCGCTCAGAAGTCGGAGGTGTCCCTGGTCAACCCGGGCAGACGAAGCGTGTGGCTGCGGACGCTGATGCCCTACGCGCTCACGTTGCCGGCGGCGGTCATCGCGGTGCTGCAGGCGACCGGCGTCAGCTCGCTCGATGGCGTGAGCATCGCGGTGGGAGCCGCAATCGTCGCCCTTGTCCTGGGACGGCAGCTGCTGGCACTGGCCGAGAACGCCGTACTCACCCAGCGCCTCCAGCGGACTGTTGCCGAATTGAAGGATCGCGAACTCGACCTCCATCACCAGGCGTTCCACGATCCGCTCACGGGTCTGGCCAATCGGGCGTTGTTCCGTGACCGCCTCGAGCATGCGGTGGACGGCGCCCAGCGCGATCTGGCGGAGATCGCGGTTGTCTTCTTGGATCTGGACGACTTCAAGCTCGTCAACGACCGGCTCGGCCACGAGGCCGGTGATGAGTTGCTCGTGGCTGTTGCGGCGCGCTTGCAGCGGGCCGTGCGCAACGCGGATACCGTCGCTCGCCTTGGCGGCGATGAGTTCGCAGTGCTCATCACGCAGGGCGGCTTCGAAGGCGCCCGCAACACCGCCGCGCGCGTCACCGAGCTGTTGCGCGCGCCGTTTCACCTGATGGAGCGCGAGGTCGCGGTGCACGCCTCGCTCGGCGTTGCACTCTCGATCGGCACGGACGCCGACGCCGAGGACTTGTTGCGCAACGCCGACCTCGCGATGTACTCCGCGAAGTACGCCGGCAAGGGCCGGTCGAGCTTCTACGCCCCGCACATGAGGGCGCAGGTGTTGCAGGAGCTGGAGCTGAAGAACGACCTGCACCACGCGGTCGCGGAAGACCAGCTGGTGGTCGTCTATCAGCCGATCGTCGATCTTGCCTCCGGCACCATCCGCTCGGTCGAGGCGCTGGCGCGCTGGGACCACCCCCGGCTAGGGCTGCTCGAGCCGGCGATGTTCATTCCCCTGGCCGAAGAGACAGGTCTCATCGTGCCGCTGGGCCGGGCCGTACTCCGCCAGGCGTGCCGTCAGCTCAAGGAGTGGCACGTTGCCTATCCGGGGCAAGCGCAGCTGACGATGAGCGTGAATCTGTCCGCACGCCAGCTTGCCGACCGGCACATCGTCACCGACGTCGCGGCGGCCGTCGAGGAGTTCCAGATCGACCCGGCTGCCCTGATGCTGGAGATCACCGAATCGGTGCTGATGGCAGACACCGACCTGACCATGCTCCGGCTCGCGCAATTGAGGGCGCTCGGCGTCCGGCTCGCGATCGACGACTTCGGCACCGGCTATTCCTCGCTCGCGTATCTGGGCCGGTTCGAGGTCGACGCGCTGAAGATCGACCGGAGCTTCGTGTCCGGTCTCGACGACCCGGTGCAGCGATCACTGACCAAGACGATCGTGTCGCTCGGGCACCTGCTGGGTGTGGATACCATCGCCGAAGGAATCGAATCGACGTCACAGCTGGAGACATTGCGCGGCATGGGTTGCGGTCTCGGCCAGGGGTTCCATTTCGGCAGGGGCGTTGCCGCCGGCCAACTGGCAGCTGCGCTGTCGCCCCGGACGAGCGGCCTGGACCCGGTCGGCCTGCCCCGCTGAAACGCGAAACCGGCCGGCCCTCGCCGAAGGGCCGACCGGTATCGAGGGTTGCTCGTGGCTAGCGGGTGCTTGCCTTCTTGCGCGCCGTGGACTTCGCCGTCGACGTGCCGACGTTGGTGCGCAGATCGATCGAGGCGGGCGGTAGACCGCCGGCCGGCAGGTTGCCGGGGGGCTCGTCGGGCGTCTGCGGCTGCGGACGTGTCGGCGCCGTCTTCCGTGCGGCTTCCATCTTGGCGCCGATCTCGGCCAGCCGAGTGCGGCCCAGCGCCTCGCGAACGTCGGGGAACATCTCGTTCTCTTCTTCCTTGACGTGGTGCCGGACGCTCTCGATGAGCACCGTCACCTTGGCAGTGAAGCGCTCGTCGGACTCCTTCATGCCTTCGAGTTCCTTGAGCGTCCATTTGACGACGTGGTGCTCCTCGAGCGCCTCGAGAGTGGTGTCCTCGGCGTCTTGGACTTCCGCGCGGACGGCCGGGTAGAACACCTGCTCCTCGATGGCGGCGTGCACCGACAGCTCGGCGATGATCTCCGCGACGATGGCCTCCCGGGACTCGCCGCCGCTCTTCGTCGCCTTTTCGAATCGCTTGAACAGGCGAGCAACGGTCTTGTGGTCGTTCTTGAGAAGCGTGATCGCGTCCATGCCGGAGGGTCCCTTCCATTCGCATTTGTCTCGTGTGTGCGCCGACCTACCCCCGCCTGATCCGGGGAAACGGGGCGCGCGTAGCGACCCGGCGTACCGGCGTGCCCGGATGCATGGCCCGGGGCGCTTGCCCGCTAGTCTTTCGGGGTACAGGACGACCCGGCCCAGGCACCCCGCGGACCCGTGCTCGACGAAAGGCCGCCCTCGATGCGTTTCAAGCTAGTACCCACCAATGACGCGTTCTTCGACTACTTCCAGGACTCCGCCGCTAACGCGCGGGACTGCGCGGTGCGGCTCCGCGAGCTGATCACCGACTTCACCGATGTTGCGGCGAAGCACCAGCGCGTTGTCGAGTGCGAGCAGCTCGGTGACCGCTACACCCACAAGATCGTGCAGGCGCTCAACCATACGTTCGTGACGCCCTTCGACCGGGAGGACATCCACCGCCTCGCCGAGGAATTCGACGACGTCGTCGACGACATGCTCGCGGTGTCCGACCTGCTGCAACTCGCTGCCGGCGGCGACATCCTCCCAGAGCTGATCGAGCAGGCGGAGCTGCTGGTGCAGATGACCGAGCAAGCGTGCTTCCTGATGGAGAAGCTGCCGAAGATGAAGGGCGTCGAGCCGTACCTCGAGGCGATAGACAAGCTCGAATCCCAAGGGGATTCGGTGTACCGCCGGACGCTGGCGCGCTTGTTCGCCGAGCATGACGCCATGACCATCCTCCGCTGGAAGGACGTTGTCGGCGAGATGGAAAAGGCCATCAACACGGTCGAGGACATCTCGAATGTCGTCGAGTCCGTCGTCGTCAAGCACGCATAGTGGAGACACCGCTCTACGCGGTCGCGTTCGTCATCGCGGTCGCACTCCTGTTCGACTACACCAATGGCTTCCACGACGCCGCCAACTCCATCGCGACCGTCGTGTCGACGCGAGTGCTCTCGCCGAAATACGCAGTGTTGTGGGCTGCGTTCTGGAACTTCATCGCGTTTCTCATCTTCAAGACCCACGTCGCCGAAACGATCGCCAAGGACGTGGTCGACCCGAAATCGGGCGTGCTGACGATCGGTGTCATCTTCGCCGGCCTCATCGGCGCGATTTCGTGGAACCTGATCACGTTCTACCTCGGGCTGCCGACCAGTTCGTCCCACGCGCTGGTCGGCGGCATGGCCGGGGGCGCCGTTGCAGCGGGCGGGTTCTCCTCGATCAAGGAGGAGGGTTTCCGGAAAATCGCGGCGTTCATTCTGTTGTCGCCGCTGGTCGGCCTGGCGCTCGGGTTCATCCTGATGCTGCTCATCATGCGCGTGTTCCATCGGGTGAAGCGCGTAGCCGGGCTCAACCGTGGGTTCCGCAGCGGCCAGCTGATCTCCTCGGCGGCGTTCAGCCTGGGGCACGGCGGCAATGACGCACAGAAGACGATGGGCATCATCCTGGCGTTGCTCATCTCAACCGGTCGCGCGAAGAGCGGCTCGAACGTACCGCTGTGGGTCGTGCTCTCGGCACATGCCGCGATTGGTCTGGGAACGCTCTCGGGCGGCTGGCGAATCGTGAAGACGATGGGCTCGAAGATCACTCGTCTCCAACCCGTTGGCGGATTTGCGGCCGAGACCGCGGCGGCCATGACACTGTTCTTCGTGTCCGGGAAGGGCATCCCCGTCAGCACGACGCACACCATCACCGGGGCGATCGTCGGCGTGGGCACCACGCAGCGACTCTCCGCCGTCCGCTGGGGTATCGCCGGGCAAGTCGTCTGGGCCTGGCTGTTGACGATTCCCGGTGCTTTCGCGATGGCGTTCATCCTGTCGACGATCGTTCGGCTGGGGAGCTGACATGCGCCGCTCACTGTTCTTCCTCATCGCTGCGCTGGCGGCGTTCGCGATGATCCCGGTCATCCAACCGGATCTTCAGTACGTTCCCACCGGCCTCGGCATCGTGTACGTCGTCCTGTCGGCGATGTCCGCGCTGGACAGCCGCTCACGCAGGTAGCCCGCGCCGTCCATTCGCGCGCCGTTCACGATGCGTTCACCTGACCCGTCCCAGCCGTACGCGCGACCGCTCTAGCTTCTGAAGTGAACGCAGACAAGCGAATGTCACTCCAGGAGGAATGTCACGTGTTGAGTCGACAGGGCACGACGCGGCCGACCGCCGTCGCCATGGGTCTCGCGCTCACCCTCGCGCTTGCCGCATGTGGCGGCGACAAGAAGGACGACGCAAAGTCCAGCGCATCCGCCAGCGCTACCCCTGGTTCAACCGCTACTGCTGCGCCCAGCAGCCTGCCCGCCGCGTCGGCTGCCCCCGCCGCGACCGGCACGGTCGATGGCGACGGCTCGTCGACCGTCTTCCCCATCATGGAAGGCGTCGCCGAGGAGCTGACCAAGAAGGGCCTCAAGGTCACTGTCGGCGAGTCCGGCACCGGCGGCGGTTTCAAGAAGTTCTGCGCGGCCGACGGCACCGACTTCTCCAACGCGTCGCGTGCCATCAAGGACGACGAGAAGGCGATTTGCGAAAAGGCCGGTGTGGAGTTCGAGGAGTTCAAGATCGCCTCGGACGGCCTCGCCATCGTCTCCAACAAGGACTTCAAGGTCGACTGCCTGAGCATGGAGGAGCTGAAGAAGACTTTCGAGGCCGGCAGCACGGTCAAGAAGGGCAGCGACATCAACGCGGATGTGCCGGCTGACGACATTAAGCTGTTCACACCGGGCGCCGACTCGGGCACCTACGACTTCTTCGCCGAAGCCGTTCTCGGCAAGGACGTGAAATACCGCGCTGACGGCGTCACGACGTCCGAAGACGACAACGTTCTGGTCACCGGTATCGAGGGCACCAAGGGCGGCCTCGGCTTCTTCGGGTTCTCCTATTTCTCGGAGAACGCCGACAAGCTGAACCTGGTCGGAGTCAAGGGCAAGGGCGAGTGCGTCAAGCCCTCAGCCGAGACCGTCCTCGACGGTAGCTACCCGCTGTCGCGACCGCTGTACATCTACGTCAACAAGGCTTCGCTCGCCAGGCCAGAGGTCAAGGAGATGATGAAGTTCGTGCTCGGCAAGGAAGGGCGCGCCATCATTACCGAGGTTCAGTACGTCGAGCTACCCGAAAGTGACTACGAGGCTGGTCTCGCCAAGCTTGGTTAGTAGAAAGCCACTGGCCAGCCGAAAGCCCTAAGGTCACGGGGACCCGCCGCGCAAGCGGCGGGTCCCCGTGACCGCTCTTCGTCCCGAGGTGAAGACGTCAGTATGGCTCAACCCACCGTCGCTCACGCGTCGCGGCAGCCGCTCGACCTGCGGCACCGCCGCCGCCCTGTCGAGTTCACCATCGAGAGTCTGCTGGCGCTCTGCGGTGTCATCTCCGTGGCGACGACGCTGGCCATTGTCGTCACGCTCGTTCGGGACGGCTCGGGTCTGTTCGCCGAGGTCAACATCGGCGACTTCCTCGGCGGCACAACCTGGGCACCCAACAGCGGCGACTTCGGCATCCTGCCGTTGATCGCGGGAACCGTGCTGGTCTCGTTTATTGCGATCGCCGTCGCCGTACCCCTCGGGCTCGCGGCGGCGACCTACCTGTCCGAGTACGCGAGACCACGAGTGCGCCGAGTGCTCAAGCCCATGCTGGAAGTACTCGCCGGGGTCCCTACGGTCGTCTACGGGTTTTTCGCGCTCACCGTCGTGACCCCCCAGCTCAAGAAGCTCTTCCCGGGCATGGGCGTCTTCAACGCGCTCTCGGCCGGTTTGGTCATGGGCGTGATGATCATCCCGACGGTGGCCAGCGTCTCCGAGGACGCCATGCGCAGCGTCCCGCAGTCGCTGCGCGAAGGAGCGTTCGGCTTGGGCGCGGGACGCCGCCGGGTTGCGGTGCGAGTGGTCATCCCAGCCGCCCTTTCCGGCATCGCGGCAGCAGTCATCCTGGGCATCAGCCGGGCGGTCGGCGAGACGATGATCGTGGCACTCGCCGCGGGCTCGACGCCGAAGCTGACAGCCAACCCGCTGGAGAGCATCCAGACGATGACCGGCTACATCGCGTCGATTGCCGGCGGCGAGAGCTCCCGCGGATCGCTGCAGTACAAGTCGATCTTCGTGGTCGGGCTGACGCTCTTCGTGCTCACGCTGACCCTCAATCTGATCACGGTCCGACTCGTCCGGCGCTTCCGGCAGGTCTACCAGTGAGCACGATGACGGAGGCGCCCCGGCACCGCGGGTTGCAGCAGACCGGCGGCGACCGGCGGCGGGTGCTCGGGGAGAACGCTTTCCAGCTCATGCTCGTCGTCATGCTGGGGATCGGCCTGGTCGTCCTCGGCTATCTGCTCTACACCGTGGCAGCCGACGGCGCTTCCCGGCTGTCGCAGGACTTCATCACCGGGGCGCCGTCGCGCCGAGCGGCCAACGCGGGCATCAAGCCGGCGCTGTACGGGTCGTTGTGGCTGCTGGGCATGACGATCGCGATCGCGCTGCCGATCAGTGTCGGGGCCGCGATCTGGCTCGAGGAGATCGCTCCTCGCAACGTGTGGACCAGGCTGATTGAGGTCAACATCAGCAACCTCGCCGGTGTCCCCTCGATTGTCTACGGATTGCTCGCCGCCGGCTTGTTCTCCGGCGCACTAGGGCTGGGCGACACGCTGTTGACTGGATCCCTGGCCCTGTCAATGCTCGTCTTCCCGGTGATCGTGGTCGCGGCGCGGGAATCTATTCGCGCCGTCCCGTCGTCGATCCGACAGGGTGCCTACGCACTCGGCGCGACCAGGTGGCAGGTCACCCGACGGTCGGTTCTCCCCCCGGCGATCGGCGGCATCGTCACCGGCTGTGTGCTCGCACTGTCCCGGGCGATCGGCGAAGCGGCGCCGCTGTTGCTTCTTGCCGTGCCTGGTGTCTTCCAGACACCCAACACCCCGGGTGACAAGTTCAGTGCGCTGCCCATCCAGATCTACAACTGGGCGAGCCGCCCACAGCAGGCTTTCACGTCAATGCTGCCGCGGCCATCTTGGTGCTGCTCGGAATTGTTCTCGTCGTGAACGCCGTTGCCGTCGTCATTCGCAACCGCAGCCAGGTCCGCTGGTGACCGCCCGACCCACCGCCGTTCTCACTCGTCGCCCAAAGGAAGTGTCATGACCGCAAGCTCGTCCAATACCGAGACTGAGCCGGATGTCGTGACCCGGGTCATCGAGCCCACGGTCTCCGACCAGACCAGGGAGGATGCCCGTCGTACGCCGCATGATGTCGTCGACCCGGTATTCGAGGTCGAGAACGTGCGGGTCAGCTACGGTGCGACGCTCGCTCTGGACACGGTCAACATGGGCATCGCCCGGGGCGAGATCACGGCGCTCATCGGGCCGTCTGGATGCGGCAAGTCAACGTTCATTCGCAGCTTCAACCGGATGAACGACCTCATCCCGGAGGCCCGCGTCGAGGGCACCCTGCGCTTCCACGGCGTCGACCTGTATGGCAAGGACATCGACCCGGTGGAGGTGCGCCGCCGGATCGGCATGGTCTTCCAGAAGCCCAACCCGTTCCCGCGCTCGATCTACGACAACATCACCTTCGGTCCGAAGCTGATGGGTGTGCGCAAGGGCCACGACGAGATCGTCGAGCGCGTGCTTCGCCAGGCGGCCCTGTGGGACGAGGTCAAAGACAGCCTGAAGAAGTCCGCGCTCGCCCTGTCCGGTGGCCAGCAGCAGCGCCTGTGCATCGCCCGCGCCCTTGCGGTCGATCCAGAAGTGATCCTGATGGACGAGCCTTGCTCAGCGCTCGACCCCATCGCGACCGCAAAGATCGAAGACCTCATGCAGCAGCTCGCCGGCGACTACTCGATCGTCATCGTGACGCACAACATGCAGCAGGCGGCCCGGGTCTCGAACAAGACGGCGTTCTTCACCGCCCACGTCAACGAATCAGGCGCGCGGTACGGCGTCCTCGTCGAGTACGACGACACGAAGAAGATCTTCACCACGCCGACCGATCCGCGCACCGAGGGTTACATCACCGGCCGCTTCGGCTGATCGATGCTGAGAACCGCACTGCACGAAGAGATTCAGGGAATTCTCGACGGCGTCGTCGAGATGATCGGCTTGGTATCGGCGGCGACGAGCGGCTGCACCCAGGCGCTGCTCGATACCGACGTCGAGCTGGCCCAGCGGGTGATTTCGGCGGACGGCGCGATCAACGCGATCTACCGCAAGCTCGACGAGCGCACGTACGAGGTGCTCGCACTGCATGCGCCGGTGGCTACGGATCTGCGTGCCGTTCTGGCCACGATTCGAATGATCGGCGACGTGGAACGAGCCGGCGACCTCGCCCTCAACATCGCCAAGATCGCCGTCTACAGCCACCCGATGAGCCTGCCGCAGCAGGCCCGCGACTGCGTTGCCGAGATGGACTCGCGTGCCCGCGATCTGCTCGCGACTGCGGCGTACGCGGTGCAGCACCGGGAGCCCGAAGTGGCCGAACGCCTGGACCTGATGGACGACCGGCTCGACGACCTGCGCCGGTCGCTGTACGGCGGACTGCTCAGCGGTGAGTGGGGCGCCGACCGCGTGGCGACCGTCAATTTGCCACTCGTTGCTCGGTACTACGAACGCATCGCCGACCATGCCGTTTC
>JBDSAK010000326.1:0-12924 GCA_039922195.1 Mycobacteriales bacterium | reverse complement strand
TAGCTCCCCACCCGCCGGGCCTGCTGCCGGTCGTGACACACCCATACGGCCGACATGCCGTCGGCGACCAGGCGGGTAACGGTGTCCTCCACGGCAGCCGCCGCGAACGGATCGAGCGCTGATGTCGGCTCGTCGAGCAGCAACACGGCCGGCTCGAGCGCGAGTGCGCGAGCGAGGCAGACCCGCTGCGCCTCGCCGCCCGAGAGCGTCATGGCATCGCGCAGCAGCAGTGAGCCGGGCAGGCCAACCCGCGTCAGCAACGCATCGGCGGCGGCCTCGCTCAGGTCACGCCGGGCCACCCGCAGGTTGTCGACCACCGTGCCCGGAAACGGTGTCGGCGTCTGGAACAGCAGGCCGACCTCCCGGCGCAGCGCCAGCACGTCGTACTCGGGTAGCGGATTGCCTCGCATCGCGACGGCGCCGGAGGTCGGCTCCTCCATCCGATTCAACAGCCGCAACAGCGTGCTCTTGCCGGCTCCCGAGGGTCCGACGACCACGGTGATCCCACCCGCGGGAATCGTCGCGTCGACGTGTTCGAGCGGATGCACATGCTCGTCGCCGTCCCCACGCGTCGTCGCAACGTCGACGAGGGAGAACAGCGCGGCGGGCGGCATTCCGCCATGATGCCTGTTGTCGACGGAAGGAACACGGTGGACATACTCGCCGCAACTGAGGACGGCCTCTACCTGATCTCGGAGGGCAACCAGCCCGAGCAACTCGCCGAAGGGCCGATGCTGCACGTGGTCTCGACCGACGAGGGCAGCGTGGCGCTCGGCGCCGGCGGCACCCTCTGGAGCGTGGACGAAGACGGCGCCGCCGAGTTCGACGAACTCGGTGTCGACTCGCCGGCCTGCCTGCTGCTCGACGGCGACTCGATCTGGATCGGCACCGAGAAGGCGCGCCTCGTCGCCGTACACGGGCCCGAAGTCACCGTCGTCAAGGCGTTCGACGCGCTCGAGGGCAGGGACGCCTGGTACACACCCTGGGGCGCACCGGCGGCGATCCGCTCCATGGACATCGACGACGACGGGGTGATGTACGTCGGCGTGCACGTGGGCGGGATCGTCCTCAGCCGCGACGGTGGCGAGACGTGGCACCCGACGCAGTTCGATCTGGACTGGGATGTCCACCAGCTCAGCACCGTTCCCGAGTTCGCCCGCACCATCGTCGCGGCATGCGGCACCGGGGTCGCGATCAGCACCGACGAGGGCGAGACCTGGGACATCATCACCGCCGGCCTGCACGCGAAGTACTGCCGCGCGGTGGCCGTCGCCGGTGAGACTCTCGTCGTGTCTGCGTCCGCAGGACCCGACGGAGAACAGTCGACGCTCTACCGGATGGCGATCGACGGCGATCGATTCATCCCGTGCGAGAACGGCCTGCCGACCTGGTTCAGCGGCAACATCGACACTCATTGTCTTGCGGCATGGGATGAAACGGTGGTCTGTGGCGCACCGGATGGAACCATCTACGTGAGCGAGGACCGCGGTGTGAAGTGGAGCCAAGTGGCCAGCGAACTCCCGGCGATCCGCGCCATCGCGCTGCCATGACACGCACCGGTACCTGACCCGTGCTGGCCTGCTGAGCTCCATCTGCCGGCGGAGACTTGCTCCGCAGCAGGGCTGTCGGCGTACGGCCGCCGCTCCGATACCGTCGTCATCATGGAGGTTCCCGGCCGGCCGATGACGCGACGAGAAGCGCGGTTCGACGTCGGCATCGCCGCCGCGCTCGGCGCCGGTTGCGCGTTGTCCCTGTACATCGGCAGCGATCCGGCGGTCAGCGGCCCGATGTCGAACTATCCGCACATCACCGCGTTCATCACACTGACCTGCCTCTACGTACTGCTTGCAGTACGGCGTCGGTTTCCGGTGGTCGCGCTACTGCTCGGCATGGCGGCCTACGTGCCGGTTGTCCTTGCCGACATCCCCGAATCGTTCGCGTCGCCGGTCGCCCTGCTGATCCTGTTCTACACAGCGGGTGCGTACGGCGGTCGGTACCGAGACCCGGCCCGGCTGGCGGTTGCTGCCACAGTCGCTGCGCTCGTCGTCTTCGTCATCCTGCGTACGCCGGAGACGCCGTACGACGGGCGAGTGCCGCTCGAGGTTCTGTCGCTGTTCACCGGTGCCGTCAACTTCTTCTACTTCACCGGCGCCTGGGTGCTCGGCGACGTCGTGCGGTCGCGCCGCGAACGCGAACGCGTTCTCGAGGAGCAGGCGGCGGCACTCGGCGCCGCACAGGACGAGCTCGAGCACCGAGCCGTCGTCGACGAGCGGGTGCGGATCGCCCGCGAGCTGCACGACGTCCTCGCGCACCACGTCTCACTGATGGGCGTCCAGGCTGCCGCAGCCCGGCGCGTTCTGGAGTCCCAGCCCGCCGCCGTACCGGAGTTGCTCGGCACGATCGAGAGTTCGAGTCGCGAGGCGCTCGTCGAGTTGCAGCGACTCCTCGGCCTGCTCCGCGAGGACGGCGCCGCCGCGGATACCAGCGGTCAACCGCGGCTCGACCGCATCGATGAGCTCGCCGGGCAGATGCGGGACGCCGGTCTCGACGTACAGGTCTGCGTGGACGCGGCCGGGGCCGCGCTGCCGGCGGGCGTCGAACTGTCGGCGTACCGCATCGTCCAGGAAGCACTGACCAACTCGCTCAAGCACGCCGGCCACGGCGCGTCGGCGCAGGTCGCCGTCCGGCGTACCGCATCCGCGCTCGAGCTGACCGTGACCGACGACGGGGCACGCGGCCAGGCCGGCAGCACCCCGGCCACCGCCGGCCACGGTCATGGCCTGGTAGGCATGCAGGAGCGCGTCAACCTGCTCGGTGGCGAGCTGCGGACCGGCCGCCGCGCGGCCGGCGGCTTCGAGGTGCGGGCCTGGTTCCCGCTCGCACCAGCGGACGAGAGCGCCCGATGAACGAACTGCGGGTGGTGCTCGTCGATGACCAGGAGATGGTCCGCGCCGGCTTTCGGCTCATCCTCGAATCCGAGCCAGGGTTGCGCGTCGTCGGCGTAGCGAGCAATGGGATGGCCGCGATCGACGTGGTTCGACAGCACCGGCCGGACGTCGTACTGATGGACATCGAGATGCCTGGTATCGACGGGATCTCCGCGACGCGGGTGCTCGCTGCTGAGGGCGTCACCGTCGTGATCCTGACGACCTTCGAGCGCGACGACTACATCCTGGAAGCGGTGCGCGCCGGCGCGAGCGGATTCCTGCTGAAGAATGCACCGCCCGAGGAGCTGATCGCCGGGGTGCGCATCGCCGCCGAAGGCGACGCGCTGCTCTCACCCCGGGTCACCCGACGGGTGCTCGACCGGCTCGTCTCCGATGCGCCGGCCAACTCCGTCGCCGCCGAACGCTTGTCCGACCTCACCGAGCGGGAGGTGGAGGTGCTGGGTCTGGTCGCGCTCGGAAAGTCCAACCGGGAGATTGCCGGTGCCCTGTTCCTCGGCGAGGCAACCGTCAAGACGCACGTGTCGAACATGCTGGCGAAACTGCACCTGCGCGACCGCGTGCAGGCTGTCGTCTTCGCCTACGAGTCGGGGCTGGTGCGCGCCACCGGCCGCGATCCCTCCCTCGACTAGTCCGCCGCGAGGCGTAGTCCGCATCAGCCGGGCGACGGTTACCCGGGCGGCGCTGCCCTGCTGAAATGAACCCATGCTCGAACTCCTCGAAGTAACGAAGACCTTCGGCCAGTTGACGGCTGTCGACCAGCTCACCCTGCGCGTCGCGCCAGGCAGCGTGCACGGTTTCGTCGGCCGTAACGGCGCGGGCAAGACCACGACGATGCGGATCGCCGTCGGACTGGCATCGCCTGACAGCGGGCGCGTGCTCTGGAACGGAAGCCCGCCGACGACGCAGTCGCGCAGCGCCTTCGGCTACATGCCGGAGGAACGCGGTCTCTACCCGAGAATGTCCGCGCTGGCTCAAGTCGCCTACTTCGGCCGGCTCTCCGGGCTGGCTGCCTCCGACGCCGGTGCCGGTGCGCAACGCGTCCTCGACGACCTCGGGCTCACCGAACGCGCAGGAGAGCCGGTAGAGAAGTTGTCGCTGGGCAACCAGCAGCGCGTCCAACTGGGGATCGCGCTCGTCCAGTCCCCGGAGCTGCTGATCCTGGACGAGCCGTTCAGCGGCCTGGACCCGGTGGGTGTCGACCTGCTCACCGAGGTGCTGCGCAAGGAAGTCGCGCGCGGCGCCGGAGTGGTCTTCTCGAGTCACCAACTCGACCTGGTCGAACGCCTGTGCGACGAGGTGACGATCATCGACTCCGGTCGTGTCGTCGCCAACGGAACCATCGACGGGCTCCGCGCCCGCGAGGGCGCCCCGCGATACCGCGTCGTGCTCGATGGCGGCTGGACGACGTGGGCCCACAGAGTCGCGGGCGTGCGAATCCTGTCCACGGACCGCGACGAAGTGCTGCTCGAGTTGGCCCCTGGCACTGACGACCAGTTGGTCCTCGATGCCGCGCGAGCCGCCGGCCGAGTCCGCACGTTTGCGCGAGTGACCCCGTCGCTCGCCGAGCTCTTCCGAGAGGTAGTGCCGCGTTGACCGGCTTCGACACGGTGCGTCTCATCGCCACCCGCGAAGTGCGCGAACGCCTGCGCTCCAAGCTGTTCCTGATGTCGTCCGCGTTCAGCTTGTTGCTGGTGCTTGCTGCAGCGATCGTGCCGGGCCTGGTCAGGAACGACGACCCGACGACGTACGACGTCGGTGTCGTCGGCAGCACCTCGTCCGATGTCGCGAACCGGATGGAGACACTGGTCGCGCAGTCCGGCGAGAACGTCAAGGTGTCGCGCCACGAGGTCACCGATGTGGCGGCGGCCGAACGGGCGGTTCACGTCGGCGATCTGGATGTCGTGATCGTCGACGGCACATCGTTGATCGTCAAGGAAGGCATCGATGGGCGGCTCGACTCGCTCATCCAGGTCGCGCACCGCGAAGTCACCGCGGAGGCCGAACTGCTGAGGGCGGGCGTAGCCGCCGGCGCGGCGACGGCGGCGTTGCGGCCCGCTCCCCTCACGGTGCGCTCGACAGACCCGCCGGACGAACAGCGCGACGCGCGCGACGCCCTCATGTTCGCCGGCACGATGCTCCTTTACGGCCAGCTGCTCGGCTACGGCTACTGGGTGGCCAGTGGCATCGTCGAGGAGAAGTCCTCCCGGGTGATCGAGGTCGTGCTGGCGAAAGCGCGCAGCGCCCATGTCCTCGCCGGAAAAGTCATCGGCATCGGCGTACTCGGGTTCCTGCAACTAGTCGCTTTCGTGGTGATCGGCCTCGTGGCGGCATCGGTATCGGGTTCGGTGGACCTGCCCCCGCAGACAGCGCGCATCGCCGTGGAGGTCGTCGCGTGGTTCGTCCTCGGATACGCGTTCTACGCGTGCCTGTTCGCCGCGGCTGGAGCGCTCGCCAGCCGGGCCGAGGAACTGCAGAGCACGACCGGCCCGATCAGCATGGTGATCATCATGGCGTTCTTCGCCGCCATGTTCTCCGGTGACGATCCCGGCGGAACGGTGGCCCGAGTCGCCACGTTCCTCCCGCCGTCCGCGCCGCTGGTGCTGCCCCTCCGCAGCGCTGCCGGCGAGTTGGCACTCTGGGAGGCGCTGGCCAGCATCGCGCTCGTGTTGCTGGCGACGTACGGTGCGGTTCGGTTCGCGGCGCGGGTGTACGCCGGCAGCGCGCTCAATGTGCGCGGTCAGCTCAAGCTGCGCGAGGCGCTGAACCGCGCGCGCTGATCTGTAGAGTCGTCGCCTGACCCGACGAGGTGGAGACGCAGGCCGATGACGCTGTACGGCGGACTCGAAACAGGCGGTACGACGTGGTGCGCGATCGTCGGGACCGGCCCTGACGACGTACGGGACTCCATCGAGTTCCCGATCGGCGAACCCGGCCCGACGATCGAGCGGGCGATCGCGTTCTTCGCTCCGCACGATCTCACCGCGGTCGGCATAGGTTCGTTCGGACCGGTCGACCGCAACCTCGGCTCACCGACCTGGGGATACATCACGTCGACACCGAAGCCGCGGTGGCATTCGGTCGATCTGGCCGGCCCGATCGGTCACGCGCTCGGCGTACCGATCGGCTTCGACACCGACGTCAACGCCGCTGCACTCGGCGAGCACCGCTGGGGCGCGGCGCAGGACGTCGACACGTTCTGCTACATCACTGTCGGCACCGGGATCGGCGGCGGGGTCATGGTCGCCGGCGCGACGCTCGGTGGCGCAATGCACCCCGAGATCGGGCACCAGGGCGTGCTGCGCGACCCGGCGTTCGACGACTTCACCGGCAGCTGCCCGTATCACCGCGACTGCTGGGAAGGCCTGGCCAGCGCGCCGTCGTTGACCGCCCGTTGGGGCTGTGCGCCGCACGAGCTGGCTGACGACCACGTCGGCTGGGAGATCGAGGCGCAGCACCTGGCGCAAGGCCTCGCCAACCTCGTCTACATCCTGTCGCCGCAGCGGATCGTCCTGGGCGGCGGGGTGATGCGCCGCACCGGCCTGCACGAACGAGTGCGCGCGCGGCTCGTCGACATCGTCAACGGCTACGTGCCGATCCCGACAGGCGGCCCCGAGCTCGACGCCTTCGTCTGCCCGCCGGCGCTGGGTGCCCGGTCAGGATCGGTTGGTGCCCTCGCGCTGGGAGAAGCCGCGTACACGCGGGCTACGTCTTGAGGTCATCGCAATGACCGTAGAAGTTCACCGTTGAGCCGAGAATGTCGACCGTTCCGTAGAACGTCCCATCCGGGTTGGTCACCAGGTTGTCGAACTCGCTGGTGCCCGTGACCTCGCCCCCGAGGATGGCGATGGTGCCCTTGCCCGCGATCGCGCTGATGACGAGCGTGCCGCCGCCCTCGACGTTGCCGGCGAAACCGAACCCGTCAAGCCCCGGGACCTTCGCGCAGTTCTGCGGCGAATAGACCTTGGATTCCTTGCCCTCTATATCGACTCGGACCGTGTTGTCACCGGGACGTGCACCGGTCGGAGACGGCGCAGGCTCGCCGGCGGGGACGTCGCTGGCCACACTCGCGGCCGCCGACGATACCTGCGAGAGCGCCGACGCGGCTGCCGATGAGGCCTGCGAGAGCGCCGACGCTGCAGCGGCGGACGCGGATGACAGCACCGAGGACGCCGCGGCCTTCGGAGCGTCCTTATCGTCGTCGCCGCACGCCGCCGCCCCCATGACGGTTACCGCCGCTACTGCTACTGCTACGAGTGCTCGCACAACTGCCTCCCCGGTCATGACGAGGCCGCCCCGAATAACCCGGGGCGGCCGTCGTACCAGCGTTGGTTACTTGCCTGACGTGCCGGCCGAGCGCAGGTCCTGACACGCGACGATCACGCGCTGGGCCATGCTTTCCTCGGCCTTCTTGCCCCACGCACGCGGGTCGTACGCCTTCTTGTTGCCCACTTCGCCATCGACCTTGAGCACGCCGTCGTAGTTGCTGAACATGTGGCCGACCACCGGCCGCGTGTAGGCGTACTGCGTGTCGGTGTCGACGTTCATCTTCACCACGCCGTAGTCGAGGGTCTCGCGGATCTCCTCGAGCAGCGATCCACTGCCGCCGTGGAAGACCAGGTTGAACGGCTTGTCGTTGTCGCCGCCGAGCTTCGCTGCCACCGCGTCCTGACCCTGCTTGAGGATGACCGGTGTCAGCTTCACGTTGCCCGGCTTGTAAACGCCGTGGACGTTGCCGAAGGTCGCCGCCAGCAGGTAGGTGCCGCGCTCTCCAGTACCCAGCATTTCCGCGACGCGCAGCATGTCCGCGTCGGAGGTGTAGAGCTTGTCGTTGATCTCGTTGGCGACACCGTCCTCTTCGCCGCCGACGACACCGGCCTCGATCTCGAGGACGATGCGGGAGCTCTTGCACTGGTCGAGCAGTTCGCTGGCGATCTTGAGGTTTTCCTCCAGGTCGATCGCGGAGCCGTCGAACATGTGGCTCTGGAAGAGCGGGTTCCGGCCGGCCTTGACCCGCTCCGCGCTGATCGCCATCAGCGGGCGCATGAAGCCGTCGAGCTTGTCGGCCGGGCAGTGGTCGGTGTGCAGCGCGACGTTGACGCTGTAACGGTCGGCCACGACGTACGCGTATTCGGCCAGCGCCTGTGCGCCGAGGGCCATGTCCTTCACCGTGGAGCCGGAGAGGAACTCGCCGCCACCGGTCGAGACCTGGACGATGCCGTCGGACTCGGCTTCGGCGAACCCGCGCAGCGCGGCGTTCAGCGTCGAACTCGACGTGACGTTGATCGCCGGGTAGGCGAACGCGCCCGCCTTCGCGCGGGCGATCATGTCTTCGTAGACCTCAGGGGTGGCGATAGGCATGCGGAAATCTCCTCGAATGAGCGAATTGCGGGGCGGGCGCGCCTGCGCTTCCCGCGGCCAGTATCCCGGAGAGTCGCGCCGAACGGAACCGGGCAGGTCGCGCAGAGACGCACGTCACCTTGCTCGGGCGGGCGCCCTGACGACGAACCCGTGTCCGACACGACCTCGGAGTGACCAGTGACGGAATGGCCGCGAGCGTGCCGCGAGGCCGACTACCGTCGGATACGGTCCGTTGGTCAGCGACGCCCCTGTCGGCGATTGCGTCCCGGCGGGGGTCGCGCGCGAGGTACCGTTGCGCCCCATGGGTAACCTCCTGGATCCGAACCACCTGCTCGAGACGTTCGGCTACATCGGACTGTTCGCGATCGTCTTTGCTGAGTCCGGGCTGCTGGTCGGCTTCTTTCTTCCGGGTGACTCGCTCCTGTTCGCCGCAGGACTGTTCACGACTCGGCCGATCCCGGGGACCGACAGCAAGCTCAACCTCCTGGTGGTGTGCGCCGTGTGCGCCGTCGCGGCGATCGTCGGCGACCAGGTTGGCTACCTGATCGGCCGCAAGGCCGGGCCGCCGCTCTTCCGCCGGCCGAACTCGAAGATCTTCAAGCAGAAGTACGTCGAGAAGTCACAGGCGTTCTTCGATGCTCATGGGTCGAAGACGATTGTGCTCGCTCGCTTCGTGCCGATCGTGCGGACCTTCGCCCCCGTGATCGCGGGTGTCGGCCGGATGGACTACGCGACGTTCATCCGCTTCAACGTCATCGGCGGGCTCCTGTGGGGCATCGGTGTACCGGTCGCCGGCCACTACCTGGGCAAGAACGAGTTCATCGCCGGGCACGTCGAGATCATGTTTTTGATCATCGTCGGCATCTCGGTAGTGCCCGTCGCTTTCGAGGTCGTGCGGCACTGGCTCAAGCGGCGACGCGGCGGCGGTGCCGATACCGAGGCGCTCCCGAAGGTTCTCGCCGAGGACTAGACGGGCGGAGCCGTCGGCGGCTGGCCCGTCGGGGGCGGTGCGGTCGGCGGCTGCCCCGTCATACTGCTGAAGTCGACTCGTACCGGATCGCGCACGATGGGGTCCTCGACCTCGAAGTACTCGGCCTTCGCGAACTTCCCGGCGGACGCGATGATCGACGACGGGAACGTGTCGATGCGAGTGTTGTAGGCGCGCACGTTCCCGTTGTAGAAGCGCCGTCCCGCGGCGATCCGGTCCTCCGTCTCCCCGAGCTGCGACTGCAGCATGAGGAAGTGCTGGTCGGCCTTGAGTTGTGGGTAGTTCTCGGCCACCGCGAACAGCTGGCGCATCGCACCCGTCAGCACGTTCTCGTCTCTGGCCTGGTCGGCAATCGACGCACTCGGGGCGGCGGCGGCGGCGCGCGCCTGCGTCACCGCTTCGAGTACTTGCCGCTCGTGGACCGCGTAGCCCTTCGCGGTCTCGATCAGGTTGGGAATCAGGTCGTAGCGGCGGCGCAGCTCGACGTCGATCTGCCGCCACGCCTCCTGGATGCCGTTGCGCTGCTTGTGAACGCGGTTGTACGACGCGATCACGGAAACGACGACAACGACCACAAGCACCAGGAGCGCTATGACGATCGGATCCACTATCGGCCCCTAAAGCTTTGCGCCTGCGGCCCGGGGTCGTATCCCCGGTCCTTCCAGACGAACGTCGGAATGCTCTGTAGAACTCGGCACATCAGGTCGACCCGCTGAAGCACATCCGGAATATCGAGCCTCCCGCTTCGCCAGGACAGCATGTCAGCACCCTCGAAGCGCCACTCCGCGCCGCGCCCGTGCTGGAGCAGCATTTCCATCGCGCGCGGATGCAGGACGTCGCTCGCGAACTTGGCGTCGTCGCACTTGACGCGAAAGGCGCGGTTGAAGTCCTCACTCTCGAATTCGATGTCCGAGAAGCCGACCGCCGAGCCTATGCGCGTCAGGATGTTCTCGTTTCCCACGTGCAGGCCCGGCATTCCGCACGGCAACCGCAACGCCAGCACCGCAAAGCGGTACGTCGTCGAATGACGGTGCCCCTTGGAGTCGGTCCGGTGCTCCGTGTATTCGTAGTCGAACGCATGCAGCGGGTACCCGCCCGATGCGACGCCGGTGATGACGTTCTCTGCCTCACGATCGTCACCTTGGCCGAACGGCGGCGACCGCCACCGCGCCGGTAGTCCGTAAGGATCCGCACGCGAGTACGACCAGCCCTTGGCCGCTGCGAACGAGGCAATAGCGGCGCGCCGCTTTTGCTCCTGCTGCCACCACCACCAGGCACCCACGCCTGCAGCCAGCAGGGCGAGCACAAACAAGACGACGGGCTGGGCCACGTCCGCAGCGTGCTAGCGCGGACTCCGCGAGTCAACGCACTCGCGACTACTCGAGACCCAGATCCGACCTTTCGTACGCCGCGATGTATCTCAATCCGGCAGCTATCACTGCATCCCGGGCACCCCGGTCCACGATGACCGCGCAGCCGACGACATCCGCGCCAGCGGCGCGCAGTGCCTCGACCGCGGCGAGCACTGACGATCCGGTCGTCGACGTGTCCTCGATCGCCAGCACACGGCGGCCGGCGACGTCGGGGCCCTCGATGCGACGTTGCAAACCGTGCGCCTTGCCTTCCTTGCGGACGACGAAGGCATCCACATCACGCCCCGCCGCCGACGCCGCATGCAGCATCGCGGCGGCGACGGGGTCAGCGCCGAGAGTCAGTCCGCCTACGGCGTCGTATTGAAGTTCCTTCGTCGCCTCTAGCATGACCCGGCCGACGAGCGGCGCCGCGGCAGCGGACAACGTGACCCGGCGCAGGTCGACGTAATAGTCGGCTTCCTGGCCGCTGGAGAGCGTGACTTTGCCATGGACAACTGCCTCGTCCTTGATGAGTTCGAGCAGGGCGGAGCGGTCGGTCACGATTCTCCTTCGGGCGGCGGGCGGCGTTCGCAGAGCGTAAGGCAGCAGTTGGTCTCCGTGCACTGGGGGACCTCGCGGTGCATCATGGTCAGGTATCTGCGCGTCACGAATCCTGGGAGTGGCGCATGAATCGTCGGACCAAGGGCCCGGACAAGACCGATGCCCACTGGGCCGACGCACCCAAGGCCGGCGACGCCATGAGCGTCCAAGGCGCGCCGCGCGTCGTTGCCGCCCGCCGACTGGCCCCTCCGGTAGGCGGCAATCCGGCCCTCGATCGGCTCGCCGGGCTCGCCGCGCGGTTGCTCTCCTCGACTTCTGCGCAGGTTTCGTTGCTGGCGGACGCGCAGTTGATCGCGGGCGGGGCGGGCTTGGCGGAGGGCGCGATCGGCACCACCAGCCCCGCCGCCGAGTCGCTGTGCTACGTCACCGCGAGCCGCGGGACGCCGTTGTTGGTCTCCGACGCACCCATCGACGACCGGGTCTGCGCCCTGCCGCCCGTCACGTCGGGCGCGGTTGGCTCATATCTCGGCGTGCCGCTAACCGCTGACGACGGTCACATCGTCGGTGCTCTGTGCGTCTTCGACACAGCGCCGCGCGAGTGGTCGGACACCGACGTCGCGACGTTGACGCAGCTCGCGGCGTCCGCCGTTGCCGAGTTGGAGCTGTCAGCCCTCAGTGCCGAGTACCAGTCGGACCAATTGCTGTGGAGTCTCGCGCTCGATGCGGCCAGGGTCGGGACGTTTGAATGGGACATCGTCTCGGGTGTGTTCACGTGGGACCAGCGGCTGCGCGATCTGTTCGGCTATGACGAGCTGCCGTTCGACCACACCTTCGAGGCGTTCGAGTCGCGCGTGCACCCCGACGACCGGGCCCGGATCGCGAACGCGCTCGAGGACTGCATCGCTACCCGCGGTGAGTACGTCGCCGAGTACCGCATCGCCCACCCGGACGGCAGTCCGCGGTGGATCTCGGCCCGTGGCCGGGCTCTCTGCGACAGCAACGGGGTGACGGTCAAAGTGCTCGGCGCGGCGCATGATGCGACCGCGGCCCGCGATGCGGACGCGCGGGTGGCCCGGGTGCTCGAGTCCATGTCCGCCGGCTTCCTGTCGATGGACCGTGAGTGGCGGATCACCTACATCAACGCCGAGGGCGAACGAATCACCGGACGAGGCCGCTCCGAGCTCATCGGTCAGACGTTGTGGCACGCATTCCCTGCGACGGTGGGCTCGGACTTCGAATCCAACTACCGGACGGCGATGTCACAGGACAAGCCGGTCACCTTCGAGGCGTACTACCCGGCTCCACTGAACGCCTGGTACGAAGTACGCGCGTGGTCCAACCCGGACGGGATAACTCTCTACTTTCTCGACGTCTCCGCCCGAAGGGCGGCGCAGGCGGAGGCGGCGGCGGCCACGTTGCGCACCGCACTTCTGTCCGATGTCGCGGGCGAGTTCGCACTGACGATGGACGCCGCAGGGGCGGCGGGACGTCTTGCGCGACTCGTCGTCCCGGATATCGCGGACTGGTGCGTCGTCTCGCTGGTCGACAGCAACGAGCACGTGGACCCGGCAAGGTCGCTGCGGGACGTCGGCTGGTGGCACGTCGACCCGGCGGCGCGGCCGCTCACCCAACAGTTCGCCGGCGCCCGGGCTGATGCACTGACCGAAGAATCCATGGTCTACCGTGCGGTGCGCACGGCGCAGCCGGTCGTCGTACC
>JBDSAK010000325.1:0-3138 GCA_039922195.1 Mycobacteriales bacterium | reverse complement strand
CGCGTACATCGCCTCGGTGTACCAGGTGGCTCCCTGCGCCGCGAACCCCTCGTGCTCGAGGCCGATCGAGTGCATGTTGAAGTACCAGTTGCCTGAGTGGTGGCCGACGTCCTTGGCCTCGAGGTGCTGGGCGATGTGACCGTCGCTGCTGCGAAGCGAGTAGTTCCACGACACGTAGGTCGGGTCCTGGACGAGCTGCAACGTGGTTGGGTACGAGGCTTCGGTGTTGTGGATCACGATGTAGTCGATGTCGAGGTTGTTCGGCCGGTCGGCGACGTCGTGGTTGCCGTATTCGGCCGGCGTCGCGCCGTACTGCTCGTACGGCGCCGGGATCCACTCACAGCTGAGGCTGGTCGGGCAGTCGACGAGCGTCTTGGTCCTCTTCACCTTCGCCTTGGCAGCGTCGCGGGACTCCTGGGTGGCGGGCGCCGCGAGCCCCGGCTGTGCGGTCAGCTGCATCCGCTGTCCGTCGTTCGTGATCCGCGTCTGGCCAGACCTGATCGTGGCGAAGACCCGGTCAGCGAACACCACAGCGTCCGCCGCGGTGGTCGCACCGCTGTACGACTTCACTGCGTCATACCAGCCGGCCGTCGAGCTGCCGGAGCCGGTCACCTTGTCGAGATCACGCTGATATGACGCCAGTACCGCAGCGCCGCCGCAGATATTGGCGGCAGCCTCGGACTTCAGGCGTGCTGGGTCGAGCTTTGTCAGGGTGGCCGCGATCGAGGCAGTGTGCAGCGAGTCGGGACCGTCTGAAGATACAAAGGAACCGTCGCCCTTGGCCTGGCCCGCAACCTCCACGCTGATGTCGGTGAGGTGCATCGGACCGTATCCGCCTGACGTGCTCGGCGCGGCCCCGTGGTCGTCCCAGCGAGACTCCATGTAGGACACACCGAGCAGCACCGGCACGGGAACACCGAAGGTCTTGGACGCGGCGGCGAAGACACGCTGCCGAAAGCCAGAGGTTGGACCGGCGCCGACGGACTGGAGGCACTGCCTGCTGGTCGCGTCGTGAGGTGTGGCGGCTGACGACGACGAGGTGCCGAGCGCGAGTCCGGAAAGGGTAAGCGCCAGGACGCTCACTCCGGCCGCGGCGGACAGCAGTCGTCGGCGAGGTGGTTGCGACATGCGTTCTCCCCTGTGGAAGACGGTGTTGCTGTGCCGGTCAGCATCAGCGCCGCCACCACAACACGTCACCAAACCTGCGCACAATGCGTAATGTCCGATTTCCCCATGCAGAACGCGCTCCTGTCATGCGGAACTGGCCCTCATCCAATGAAGGAGGAGGGCCAGCCGTTGCCAGGATCTTCGGTGTGACCCGGTCAGTTGGCGACCACCACGTCAGCAGCGCGGACGTAGAAGATCCGGTGGCCGAACCAGATCTCGTAGTAACGGTCGTTGCCCGTGATCACCGTGTGGTCGCCCGGCAACGAGTTGTCGAAGGTTTTGGCGTAGTAGTAGTTGGTGTCGATCGTGTCATCGGCCAGCACGTACTTCTGTCCCGCCTTGATCGTGTACTGAAGCGGCGTCACCGTCTGGTACGGCACTCCTGTGCCGGCATACGCCGCAGCCTCGGGGTAGGCCCGACCATAGACAGGAACCGTGAGTGCGCCCGGCTTCGCGGAGACGGTCCTGCCGCCGGTGGCGACCACGTCCGGGTTGGACGGCGGCGAGTAGAGCCAGCCGATGTCGCCGAGGTACCAGACACCGACCCAGTCGCCCGAGCGCTTGGCGACGGCGACCTGCTGGCCTGCCGCCAGCCGTGCGCCGTGGTCGGAGACCAGGGTGGTCGACGGCGAGCCGTCAGCGTGCAGACCGAGGTCCTTCACCAGCGGCGAAGAGGCGCTCGGAGCCGTGTGGAGGTAGACGAAGTTCGTGCCTTGGGTCGTGCATGCCCCCGAACCTGAGCAGCCGGTGACCGGCTGCTGGTTGTCGGCGAAGCCGGGCTTGACCATCACGACGGTGGTGTTGCCGCGTCGGGTCGCGTGCATCGGAGCGCCGACCAGGCTCATGTAGTGCTCCCAGTCCCAGTACGGGCCCGGATCCCAGTGCATGCCAGGCACATTGGCGGGAATGGTGCCCGGCACCTGGTCGTGGCCGATGAGGTGCGCCCGGTCAAGCTTGACGGAGTACTTGTCGGCCAGGTAGCGCACCAGCTTGGCCGAGCTTGCATACATCGCCTCGGTGTACCAGGTGGCGCCCTGCGCCGCGAAACCCTCATGCTCAATGCCGATTGCGTGCATGTTGATGTACCAGTTGCCGGCGTGGAAGCCGACGTCCTTGGCATCGAGATGCTGGGCCACGTGACCGTCGCTGGAGCGGATGGAGTAGTTCCATGAGACGTACGTGGGGTCCTGCACCAGCTGGAGCGTGGTGGCGTAGGTGGCCTCGGTGTTGTGGATGACGATGTAGTCGATGTCGAGGTCCGTCGGCCGGTTGGCGAGGTCGTGGTTGCCGTACTCGCCGGGCGTCGTGCCGTATTGCTCGTACGGGGCGGGGATCCACTCGCAGCTGATGGTGCTGGGGCAGTCGATGTGCGAGTCCGCCTGAGCGCTGGCGGCGAGCGTGGCCTGGTCCGGCTTCGGCATGGCGAGCGCCGGCTCCGAGGTCAGCTGGAGCCTCTGTCCGTCACTGGTGGTTCGAACTGATCCGGTCCTGATCGTGGCGAACACACGATCGGCGAACACGACGGCGTCGGCTGGTGTGGCGGCGCCACTGTACGACTTCACCGAGTCGTACCAGGCCGCTGTCGCGCTGCTGGCGCCGGTCGGCCTGCCAAGACCCCGCTGGTATGACGCAAGGACCGCCGCGCCGCCGCAGATGTTGGCGGTGTCGTCGGACTTCAGACGTGACGGGTCGAGCTTGGTCAGTGCGGCAGCGATCGACGCGGTGTGCAGCGAGTCGGGGCCGTCTGAGGATCGAAAGGAACCGTCGCCCTTGGCCTGGCCCGCAGCTTCCACGCTGATGTCGGTGAGGTGCATGGGACCGTAACCGCCAGATGTGCTGGGCGCGGCTCCGTGGTCATCCCACCGGGACTCCATGTAGGAGACGCCGAGCAGAACCGATGCCGGGACACCGTAGGCGTTCGACGCGGCCGCGAAGGCGCGTTGGCGAACGGTCGAGGCCGGACCGGCGCCG
>JBDSAK010000324.1:0-9547 GCA_039922195.1 Mycobacteriales bacterium | reverse complement strand
GTACAAGGGCAAGGTCACGGCGTACGACTCGCCGATCTACATCGCCGATGCCGCGCTCTACCTGATGGCGACCAAGCCCGAACTCGGGATCAAGAGCCCGTACGCGCTCGACGACAAACAGTTCGATGCGGCCATCGACCTGCTCAAGACGCAGAACGCCGTCATCGGCGAGTACTGGGGCGACTACCTCAAACTCATCCAGGCCTTCAAGAGCAAGGACACCGTCGTCGGCACGGTGTGGCAGATCGTCGCCAACGTGGCCAAGGCGGACAAGGCGCCGGTGGAGGTGGTACTGCCCAAGGAAGGTGCAACCGGCTGGTCCGACACGTGGATGATCGGCGCCAAGGCGAAGAACAAGACGTGCGCGTACAAGTGGGCCAACCACATCGCGAGTCCGGCGGCGAACGCCCAGGCGACCGAGTACTACGGGGAGGCGCCAGCCAACAAGAAGTCGTGCGACCTCACTGTCGACAAGGACCACTGCAAGACCTACCACGCCGAGGACGAGGAGTACTTCAAGCAGATCTGGTACTGGACGACGCCCATCAAGGAGTGTGTCGACGGTCGTACCGACGTGACCTGCAAGGACTACTCGGAATGGACCACCGCCTGGCAGACCGTCAAGGGCTGACGGACGCGTGAGTGCAGCAACACCGCTGACGGCGCCGGCGCGCGGGAGGGGACCCGCGCGCCGGCTGTCCGGCCTGCTCCACCGCCGCCCCGGCCTTCGGCTGGGAGTGCTGCTGAGTGCGCCCTCTGCCTGGCTGGTCGGCGCCTACCTCGGGTCGTTGGCTGTGCTGCTGGTGTCGGCTTTCTGGACCACCGACTCGTTCACCGGCAACGTCGTCCGCACCCTGACCACGGACAACTTCAGGACGGTCCTCGGGTCGCAGCTCTACCGGACGGTCACGGTCAGGACGGTGACCGTCGCCGTGGCGGTCACCGTCGTCTGCACGGTCATCGGCTTACCGGTCGCCTTCTACATGGCCAAGGTGGCCTCACTGCGGATGCGCCGCGCGCTGGTCGTGGCCGTGCTGACGCCGTTGTGGGCCAGCTACCTCGTCAAGGCGTTCGCCTGGCGGGTGATGCTGTCCGGCGACGGTGTCGTCAACTGGTTGCTGCGACCACTGGGAATCTCCGGGCCCGGCTACGGCCTGACGGCGACCGTGATCGTGCTCAGCTACCTCTGGCTGCCCTACATGATCCTGCCGGTGTACGCCGGTCTGGACCGACTGCCCGACTCGTTGCTCGAAGCGTCCGGTGATCTGGGCGCGCGCGCCGGCAGGACATTCCGGTCGGTCGTGCTGCCGATGGCCTTCCCCGCCGTCGTCGCCGGCTCGATCTTCACGTTCTCGCTCAGCCTCGGTGACTACATCACCGTGCAGATCGTCGGCGGTAAGAGTCAGCTGTTGGGCAATCTCATCTACGCCAACGTCGGTGCGGCCAACAACCGTCCGCTCGCGGCGGCGCTCGCCGCGGTGCCCGTCGTCATCATGCTGGTTTACCTCGCGGCCGTGAAGCGCACCGGAGCGCTGGAGAACCTATGACGCTGCCCCGTCGGGTCCGGCTCGCGCTCGCGGCGTTCACCGCCTGCGTGCTCGCGGTCATCTACCTGCCACTCGTCGTCGTCGTGGTGTCGTCGTTCAACGCGGACCGGACCTTCAGCTGGCCGCCGCGCGCGGTGACACTGGACTGGTGGCGGCGCGCCTGGGCCAACGAAGGCGCGAGGGACGCCCTCTGGACGTCGACCAAAGCCGGCCTTGGTGCCACAGCCCTCGCGCTCGTCCTCGGAACGATGGCGGCCTTCGCAGTGGGCCGCTACCGGTTCTTCGGTCGGGAGACGCTGTCCTTTCTCGTCGTGCTGCCCATCGCCCTGCCGGGGATTGTCACGGGCATCGCGCTGAACGCGGCCTTTCGCACCACCCTGGAACCTCTCGGCATCGGCCTGGGCCTGTTCACCGTCATCGTGGGTCACGCGACCTTCTGCATCGTTGTCGTCTACAACAACGTGCTGGCGCGGCTGCGGCGGATGGGCGGATCGCTCGAGGAGGCCTCGGGCGACCTCGGCGCGGACGCCTTCCAGACGTTCCGCCACGCGACGTTGCCGTCGGTGCGATCGGCCTTGCTCGCCGGAGGGCTGCTGGCGGTCGCCCTGTCGTTCGACGAGATCATCGTCACGACGTTCACTGCGGGGGCCGGAGTCCAGACGCTGCCCGTCTGGATCTTCTCGAACATTGCCCGGCCCAATCAGGCGCCCATCGTCATGGTCGTTGCGGCTGTGCTATTGGTCCTCGCGATCATCCCGGTGTGGCTGGCGCAACGGCTCTCCGGCGACACAACCGGCGGCCGACTGTGACCGCCGGTACGCCGATCCGCTCGGCAGCGGCAACCGCGTAGGTCGCGCGACCGGGGCGAGCGGCTCGAGTGGTCGCTCGTGGATGAGCGAGCCGGTTGCCTGAACACTCCGTGACCAGCGGCGTCGGGTTCGGGACGTTTGGCCCTAACCGACGACCTGACCTGGGTGTGACGCTACGCCTGTAGGCGGGACGCGCTCGCCGGGCAGGCCGGGAGGCGGCTATGAGCAAGGACAAGTATCCGCAGTACGGGCTGGTGGCTGTGGCAGTGATGGGGCTGGCAGTCTGGGCTGGGCTCCCGGTGGCGACTCTGCTCTTCCTGCTGGTTTGCCCGCTGATGATGTTCCTCATGATGCGCGGCATGCAGGGTGGGCACCCGCGCGGCGCCGATCACAGCACGAACGACGAGCGTAGAGGCTCCGACTCCGCCATCGCGCGGCCAGTCGTGGCGAACGGATCCCGGAGCGCCGACAGCTCGCACGAACGCATCGACCACCCGTAGTCGCCGGGAATATAGCTCGAGGGCCCTGTGCTATACCCTAGGGGGGTATATGCTCCAGAGCGGTTGCGAACGAGAGGCTCAGACATGACGCGTAGAGCGCCCAACGCCACGCCCGAGACGACCGGCAGGAGCGAGTCTCGCGGACATGAGGCGCCGGGTATGTCGCACGACCTGCACGGGCGGCAGGATGCCGGCCAGATGGCGCGTTCGCCCCATGACGTAGTGGGTCACAGTGGTCATGGCGGCATGTCGATGGCGGGGATGGTGCGCGACATGCGCAACCGATTCGTGGTCGCTGCGCTCTTGGCGATTCCGATCCTCGTGTGGTCGCCGATCGGGCACGACGCGTTCGGACTCGACGTGGCAGTGCCGTTCGGGCTACGCGAGGACGTGTGGGCGCTGCTGTTGAGTCTGCCGGTCATCTTCTATTCAGACACGCTGTTCTTCGACGGCGCGCTGCGCGCACTGCGGGCGCGCACGCTGGACATGATGGTTCTGGTGGCAGTCGCGGTCGGCGCCGGGTGGGTCTACTCCCTGATCGTCACGGTCACCGGCGGCGGCGAGGTCTTCTACGAAGCCGTGACCGTGTTGTCGGCGTTCGTACTGCTCGGTCACTGGTTCGAGATGCGCGCGCGGGGCGGGGCAAACGAAGCGGTCCGTGCGCTCCTGGACCTGGCACCGCCGAAAGCTGTCGTCCTTCGAGACGGCCAGGAGTTGGAGGTTCCCACGGCCGAGGTCGTTGTCGGCGATCTCCTGCTGGTTCGGCCCGGATCGAAGATCGCCGTCGACGGGGTCGTCGAGGCCGGCGACAGCGAAGTGGACGAGTCGATGGTTACCGGCGAAAGCATGCCGGTGCACAAGGCGCCTGGCTCGACTGTCATCGGGGCAACGATCAACATCAACGGCGCCCTGCGCGTCCACGCGACGAAAGTGGGCGCGGACACCGCGCTGGCGCAGATCGTGAAACTGGTTCAGGAGGCACAGAGCTCCAAGGCACCAGGCCAGCGCCTCGCAGACCGCGCCGCCTTCTGGCTCGTGCTCGTCGCACTTGTCGGAGGTGCGCTCACGCTGGGTGTGTGGCTGCTGGCCGGCGCGTCGTTCGCGACCGCAATGTTGTTTGCGATCACCGTCGTCGTGGTCACCTGCCCGGACGCGTTGGGTCTTGCGACGCCGACCGCGATCATGGTCGGCACCGGCCTTGGCGCGAAGCGCGGGATCCTGTTCAAGACGGCGATAGCCCTGGAATCATCGGCCCGCATCCAAGTCGTGGTCATGGACAAGACCGGAACGCTGACCCAGGGCGAGCCCGAGGTGACCGACGTCCTCACCGAGGGAATCGAGGAAGCCGAGCTCCTGCGCCTGGTCGCTGCGGTGGAGCGCGAGTCCGAGCACCCGGTGGCCGCGGCGATCGTGCGCCGGTACGACCAGACCGGTGGCGCGCCGGCGCGCGCAGAACACTTCGAGAACGTCCCGGGACACGGCGCGATCGCCGAAGTCGAGGGTCGCCGCGTCGTCGTCGGGAACCTGCGGCTGATGCAACGCGAGAGCAGCGACCTGGGCGTCCTCGCGGGCCGCCGGGAGGAGCTGGCTGCGGGCGGGCGAACCGCCGTGCTCGTCGCCATCGACGGTAAGGGGGCCGGCCTGTTCGGCGTTGCCGACGCCGTACGCGCGACGTCGCGCGCGGCGGTGGCGGCGCTGCACGACTTGGGTGTCGAGGTCGTCATGCTGACTGGCGACAACGCGGCGACTGCCAAGCGCATCGCGGATCTGCTCGGCATCGACTCGGTCATCGCAGAGGTGCTGCCCGGCGACAAGGCGGCCAAGATCGCCGAGCTCCAGGCCAGCGGCCGCAAGGTCGCGATGGTCGGGGACGGCGTGAACGACGCTCCGGCGCTGGCCCAGGCCGACCTCGGCATCGCGATCGGCGCCGGTACCGACGTGGCGATCGAAACTGCCGACGTGGTCCTGATGCGCTCGGATCCGCTCGACGTGGCGGCGGCTTTGCGGATCGGCAGGGGGACGCTGCGCAAGATGCGGCAGAACCTCGGCTGGGCTGTGGGCTACAACGCCATCGCGTTGCCCATCGCGGCGGGTGTATTCGAGCCGAGTTTCGGATTTGTGCTGCGCCCTGAAATCGCCGCACTGTCCATGTCGGGTTCGAGCTTGATCGTCGCCGTGAACGCCTTGATGCTCAAGCGGTTGCGATTGCCCCTCACCCCTCAATCGACCGCTGCACCGACGGCGACACCGGCCGCCCGACAGTCCGGTGCGGTCGTCGACGTGCGCGAGGCGAGTAGTGAGCACGTTCACGTGCCGAGCGCGCACGGGCCCGCGCACACGTCTTAGCGCTCGACTGAGTCGGGGGTCGCAACTGCTTGCGTTCCCGGTAGCGCGGCTCACCCCTCGGCGCCCGGCTACTCGTTGACGCCCAATCGGCAATCCCGTCGCCGGTGACGTCAGCTCGTCGAGGGCTCCGGATCCCGCGACGCGCGGATGACGGGTACGACGTCCTCCTTCGACAGGAGCACCGTGCCGAGCCAGATCGGCACGAGTTGCCCCAGCGCGAAGACGATGCCGAGCAGGGTCAGCCACCACATGGTGATGTCCGCGCTGCGCGACAGGTCGTTGCGCGACGTCTCGGCTAGCTTCTTCGCCTCGCTCGCCGTCGCCGAGTACCGGTCGAGCAGTCGGGCGACGTCGGCGAGCTTGGTGTTCAGCGTTGCAATGTCGCTGCCCAGCCTGGCCACGTCGGTGGCCATCGTTGCGCTGGTCTTCGTGAGGTCGGTGAAGCTGGCGCTGAGGACGCGCAGCTGTCCCGGCAGCGGTTGCATGGCAGTCGACAACCGGCCGATCGCTGCATCGAATGGCTCCACCGGCGAGTAGTTGGGACCGAACGGCACCTCGTCGAGCAACTCGAGGGTGTCGTCGATCGACTTCGCAATGCTTTCGAGTTGTGGCAGGACACCACTCACTGCCTCGAGAGCTTGCGGCAGCGGGCCACCGAGGAAGTTGCCGCCTTCGGTGAGTGCCTTGTTTCCGTCGACGATCGATGCCTCCACCGTCGTCAGGGTCGCACTAATGCTTGTCATCCCAGCGCGGACGTTGTCGACGATCGAGTCACTGACCGCGATCGAATCGTCGACTGCGGTCAGCGCCTCCGCGGTGAGCCGCAGGCTGTCGTCGACGCTCTGCTCGACCTGGCGGATCATGCTCTGACTCGCGACGACGGTCGTGAGCCCGATGATGATTCCGGCGATGCCGATTGCGATCATCGACTTGCCCACGGTTCGCCGCGAGACTCGCGTGCGGAAGAACCTCGCCCGCCGGCGTTCGGTGTCGACGCCGACGCTCATCGAGCGACGGCCAATCGCCGGCGCGTTCCGAGCCATGCGAACGTGAACATGACCACACCGTAGGCCAACAGCTGCAACATCACGCCGCGATCCAGCTCCGCACCTCGCAACATGCCATCGCGCAGCAACTGCATACCGTAGGTCACCGGAAGCAGGAAGCTCGCCCAGCGGCCCACGCCTTCCATTTGGCCGACCGAGAGGAAGAACCCGCTGAAGAACAAGCTCGCGAGCAGCAGGATCATCGTGTACTGAACGGCCTGCGCATCGGTCCTCGAGGCGAGTGAGATGACGAACCCGATGCCGATCGAGGCAAACAAACTAAGCCCCATCGCAATGGCAACATCAGCTACACCCGTTGCGATCGGTACGCCGAGGGTCAGGACGACGAGCGACGTGAGGATCGCGCCGATCGCGCCGCCGATGGCGAGGTACGCGAGGTACTTGCCGACGAGGGTTTCGGTGGCGCTGATCGGAGCGACCCGAAAGACCTCGACGATGCCGAGCTGACGTTCGCGTACGAAGGACAACGCGCCGAACGCGACGCCGAACTGCTGAAGCATCAAGACGATCGCAGCAGGTGCGTACCAGTCGGTGACGTTGTCGGCGCCGCCGACCGCGAGCACGACTTCACGCCCGAACGGCCGGACGAGAATCTCGGGCTTGACCGCACTGAACTTTTCGTAGTCGGTGCGGATCCGGTCAATCGCCGCGCGTGCCTGCGCGACGTCGGCCGCGGTCGACGTCGGGTTGAGGTTCTGCACCGCGGCCTGGAGCTGGGTGACTGACTGACTGGCGGTGGCAACTGCCGGGTTGTTCGACGACGCGTCCGCCAACTGGTTCGTCAGTGCGGAGTCGAGAGTCGCCGTCACCGACACGTCGCCCGTGGCCGCCTGCACGTCGGCGATCGCCTTCTCCACCTGCGCGGGGTCACCGGTGTCGATCGCCTTGTCCAACTCGGTCAGCGAATTCGTAGCCGTTTGCAACACTTCGACAGCCGGCTTGGCCAAGGCCTTGCCGTTGGTGATGACCGCCGCCAGGACCTGGCCGTTGATCTTGTCCACCGCTATCTGCGAGGCGAACGTGATCGCCGTGCGCTCGATCGGGTCGAGCCGGGTGTGGACGACCTGTATGACGGGCTGCTCGTTCTTCAGCACAGTGCCCAGCGGATCATCGGGAAACGCCACGATCAGGTCGATGTCATCGTTGAGCAAGCGGCGCTGCGCGTCGGCAGGGTCGCTGCTCACACCGGCGTACTCGACGTAGAAGCTGATCTCCTTCGCGTATGACTCGACCTGCGTGAGCAACGGGCTCCCGGCGGGAGCGACGAAGAGCGTCCGTAGGGGGTCAGGCGTGTCCCGGTAGCCGATCGCGAAGACGGCCATGATGAGGAACGGCCCGAGCACGAGGGTGATGAGCAGACGTGGCTGGTGGAGGACGTCGATGCTCTCCTTGCGAAAGAAGGTGCCGATCTGCAGCGGCCGGCGCAACCTGGTGGACTTCACGCGGCGGCCCGCTCGGCAGCCGTGCTGTGATTTTCCATGATCTGAAAGAAGCTGTCGTCGAATGTCGGCTCGAGCGGCACGATGGCGCCGATCTGATGATCGGAGTCTGCGAAGAATCGCTGCAGGCGAGGTGTGTCGGCTTCGGCGTTGTCGACGACGACGGTCAGCCCTTGCTCGCCGCGGAGCACGTTCTGCACGTACGGCTCCGTGCGCAGTCGAGCGACCTCGGTGCCCGAGAGCCACCCACCTTCGATGTCGACGACGAGCGGGTCCCCTTGGTAGGCAAACCGGGCAAGCAGCTCCGGCGGTTGCACGGTGATCAGCTTTCCGTGAGCCATGACGGCGACGAAGTCGCAGGACGCGGCTTCACCGACGTACTGCGTCGGTACGACGATCGTCCGGCCCTGGTCCCGCAGCGACCGGAAGTGTGTCCAGAAGCGCTCACGCAGAATCGGGTCGACTCCGGCCGTTGGTTCGTCGAGGTAGAGCAACTCAGGGTTGTGCACCAGCGTCGCCGCGAGCGCGAGCCGACGCTGCATGCCGCCGGAGCAGTCTCCGAGTTGCTTGTGCCGGTGCGGTCCGAGATCGACGAGTTCGAGGAGTTCCTTGAGATGCTTCCGGCGGCCGCGGATCGACATGCCGTAGATGGATGCGATGAACGACAGGTTGTTCCACACGCTCAGGTTCGGGAAGAGCACCGGCAGCTGCGGCATGTAGCCGAATTGACGGCGCTGGCGGATGCTGAAGTCCGTCGGGTCCGCACCGAAAACTCGGATCTCGCCGCTGGTCGGTTTGATGATGCCGGTCAGTGACCTGACGAGGGTGGTCTTGCCACACCCGCTCGGTCCGATCAGGCCGACCACCACCCCCCGCGGGACGGACAAGTCGATGCCGTCAAGCGCGCGCTGCTCGCCGAAGTCCTTCGTCAAGCCGCGGGCTTCGACGACCATCTCGTCCTCGACGCTGGGCATGCTCCCTCGATCCGGGTCATCGGCGGGGCGCTCTCCGCGCCGCCTGGTCACCCGCAAGTGCTGCCCCGTCGACCGCTGTCCGAATCAGCGGCGGCGGCTTGTTGTCCCGGGGGCGATGATGGCGAGGTGAACAGCTCAGCCGCCTACTGGACCGCGGTCGCCATCGCAGCCATCGTCTGTGCGGGCCTGTCCCTCGCCTGCCGTCGGTGGCCCGGACCCTGGACGCGGTACGCCGGCCGCGCCATCTCCGCAGTTCTGGTGCTCAACGCGGTCGTCTACTACAGCGAGCCGCTGGCCCGTGGTGGGTGGTCCCTGCAGCGGTCGCTACCGCTGGCCCTGTGCGACGTCGCCCTGGTCGTGGCCGCGATCGCCTGCTGGTGGCCGCACCTCGACCTCCCGGTCGAGTTGACCTACTTCTGGGGACTCGCGGGCACGTTGCAAGCGGTTCTCACCCCCGACCTCGGGGCGGACTTCCCGGAGCTCGAGTTCTTCCAGTTCGTCGTGGGTCACCTGGGCATCGTGACTGCTGCTGTCTTCCTCGTCGTCGGGCTACGCCGGCGGCCGCGGCCCGGTTCGGTGCTCCGAATTCTGGCGATCACGGCGGCGTACACCGCTTTCGTCGGGCTCTTCGACTGGGCGACGGACTCGAACTACATGTACCTGGCGCGAAAGCCCCGACACGCGTCACTGCTCGACCTGATGGGTCCGTGGCCGTGGTACATCCTCAGCGGGACAGGCGTGGCGGTCGTGCTTCTGCTGCTCCTCGACGCGCCGTTCCGCCGCGAGCGAAACCCGACGCGTGAGAGCAGGATCCCCAGGGAGACCGTGCGGCGGTGATCGACGCGCAGCCGCGAGAGTGGATCCT
>JBDSAK010000323.1:0-5552 GCA_039922195.1 Mycobacteriales bacterium | reverse complement strand
CAACTAGGCGGTTTGAGCGTGCGCGATTCACGGTCATAAGTCATTTCGCGCGAGCTTGGGGGTTTCCTACACCTGGTCGGGGAGAGCCAGCAGCCAGTCGACGTCGATGCCTTCGAGCGAGTCGAGGGCGAAGGTTCGCGGGCCGGCCGGGATCGGGGCCACGGACGGTACGCCGATGACGACGCAACCGGCCGCCTGACCGGCGCGTACGCCGGTCGGTGAGTCCTCGAGCACGATGCACCTCTGCGGGTCGATGCCGAGTGCCGCAGCGGCCTTCAGATAGGCCTCTGGATCGGGCTTGGCCGCCGAGACCTCGTCACCGGCAACGGTCGTCACGAACCGGTCGGCGCCGATGTCGTCGAGGGCGGCTTGCACGAGTACCCGCGGCGAGGCCGACACGATCGCCATCGGCACGCCGCGCCGGCCGAGTTCGTCGAGCAGCACGGCGACGCCCGGCATGAGCGGCAGCTCGGCGTGGAACAGCTCGGCAACCCGGCGAAGCAGGAACTCGATGACGAACTGCGGCGACTCTGCACTGCCACTGAGCTCGAGAAACACACTTGCGGTCTGGTCGACGTGCTTGCCGATCAGCAGCGGCTTGATGGAGGCGTCCCACTCGCCGCCGAGGACGACCATCAACTCGGATTCGGCGATCGTCCACAATCCCTCGGAGTCGATCAACAATCCGTCCATGTCGAACAGCAGGCCAACGGGCTCACCCGTCATCGGGCCGCGAAGTACTTGGCCTCGGGGTGATGCACGATGATCGCCGAGGTCGACTGCTCCGGGTGCAGTTGGTGCTCCTCGGACAGCTCGACGCCGATGCGCGACGGCTCGAGGAGGTCGACGATCATCGTCTGGTCTTCGAGGTTGGGACAGGCAGGGTAGCCGAACGAGTAGCGCGACCCGCGATAGGCCTGCTTCGACAACACGGCGGACAGATCCTTCGAATCCTCGGCAGCGAAGCCGAGTTCTTCGCGGATGCGCGCGTGCCAGTACTCCGCCAGTGCTTCGGTGAGCTGCACCGACAAACCGTGCAGTTCGAGGTAGTCGCGGTACGAGTCCTTGCCGAACAACTCCCCCGTCACCTCCGAGACGTGATTGCCCATCGTCACGACGTGGAACGCGACGACGTCGACCTCGCCGGAGTCCTCCGGACGGAAGAAGTCCGACAGGCACAGGTGCCGATCACGGCGCTGCCGCGGGAACGTGAAACGGCAGCGCTCGTTGCCGTCCTCGGTCAGCACGATGAGGTCGTCGCCCTTGCTGACACAGGGGAAATAGCCATAGGCGACCGAGGCGTTCATGATCTGCTCGGACTGGATCCGGTCAAGCCACATGCGTAGTCGGGGCTTGCCCTCGGTCTCGACCAGCTCTTCGTACGACGGCCCCTTGCCGCCGCGGCCGCCGCGCAATCCCCACTGCCCCATGAACGTCGCGCGCTCGTCGAGGTAGGACGCGTAGTCAGCGAGTGGCACGCCCTTGATGACGCGCGACCCGAAGAACGGCGGCTTCGGCACCGGTACGTCGACAGCGACGTTCGATCGCGCCGGAATCGGCTCGTCCACCTGCAGCTTCGATCGCGGTGCAGTGCGCGCCGGCGTACCGGCCGCGGTCGCTTCCTCGGCATCTCGCTCGACCTTGGTCTGCGGCAGCGGTGTCCCGTGTCGCTTGTTGGCCATCAGCGCGTCCATCAGGCGCAGGCCCTCGAACGCGTCGCGCGCGTAGCGCACGGTGCCGTCGTAGACCTCGACCAGGTCGCGTTCGACGTACGCGCGGGTCAGCGCCGCGCCACCGAGCATCACCGGGAACCGGTCGGCGATCCCGCGGGAGTTCATCTCCTGCAGGTTCTCCTTCATGATGACCGTCGACTTCACGAGCAGGCCGGACATGCCGATCGCGTCGGCGCTCGCCTCCTGCGCGGCGTCGAGGATCGCCGAGATCGGCTGCTTGATCCCGATGTTGACGACGTCGTAGCCGTTGTTGCTCAAGATGATGTCGACGAGGTTCTTGCCGATGTCGTGGACGTCGCCCTTGACCGTCGCGAGCACGATCGTGCCCTTGCCGGCGTCGTCGGTCTTGTCCATGTGCGGCTCGAGATAAGCGACGGCGGTCTTCATGACCTCGGCCGACTGGAGGACGAACGGCAGCTGCATCTCGCCCGAGCCGAACAGCTCGCCGACGACCTTCATGCCGCCGAGCAGGCTGTCGTTGATGATCTCCAGGGCGGGCCGGGACTGCAGTGCCTCGTCGAGGTCGGCCTCCAAGCCCTTGCGCTCGCCGTCGATGATGCGCCGTTCGAGCCGTTCGGACAGGGGGAGTGCGGCCAACTCTTCCGCGCGGGTGTTGCGGGTCGCCTCGGCGTCCACGCCGCTGAACAGATCGAGGAAAGCCGTGAGCGGGTCGTAGCCCTCCCGTCGGCGGTCGTAGACGAGGTCGAGCGCGACCTCGCGCTGGTCGTCGGGGATCCGTGACGTCGGCAGGATCTTGGAGCCGTGCACGATCGCCGAATCCAGCCCGGCCTTCACACACTCGTGCAGAAAAACCGAGTTGAGGACGACACGCGCCGGCGGACTGAGGCCGAAGGACACGTTGGACAGACCGAGCGTTGTGTTGACGTCCGGGTGTTTGGTCTTCAGCTCGCGAATCGCCTCGATCGTCTCGATGGCGTCCTTGCGCGCCTCTTCCTGGCCGGTGCCGAGGGTGAACGTGAGGCAGTCGATCAGGATGTCGCTCTCGGCCATGCCCCAGTTGGTCGTGAGGTCGGAGATCAGGCGCTCGGCGACGCGCACCTTCCAGTCGCGCGTGCGCGCCTGACCCTCCTCGTCGATGGTCAGCGCGATGACAGCCGCGCCGTGCTCCATGACCAGCGGCATGACTTTGGCCATGCGGCTGTCCGGGCCGTCGCCGTCCTCGTAGTTGACCGAGTTGATGACCGCGCGGCCGCCGAGGCATTCGAGGCCGGAGCGCAGTACGGCGACCTCGGTCGAGTCGAGCACGATCGGCAACGTCGACGCGGTAGCGAACCGGCTCGCCAGCTCGTACATGTCTTGCGCACCGTCGCGGCCGACGTAGTCGATACACAGGTCGATCATGTGCGAGCCGTCGCGGACCTGGCCGCGCAGGATCTCGATGCAGTCGTCGTACCGCGCCTCGAGCATCGCGTCACGGAAGGCGCGCGAACCGTTGGCATTCGTCCGCTCGCCGATGACCATGAACGACGAGTCCTGGCGGAACGGCACGTGCTGATAGAGCGACGAGGCGCCGGGCTCGCGCTGCGGCTTGCGCTTGACGACCTCGCGGCCGCGCACCCGCTCGACGACGTGGCGGATGTGTTCGGGAGTGGTGCCGCAGCAACCGCCGACGAGACCTAGCCCGTATTCGAGGGTGAAGCGGTCATGTGCATCGGCCAGCTCGGATGGCGACAGCGGGTACTCCGCGCCGTGCTTGCCGAGAATCGGCATGCCGGCGTTGGGCATGCACGACAGGCCGATGCGCGCGTGGTTGGCCAGGTAGCGCAGGTGCTCGCCGTACTCGTCCGGTCCGGTGGCGCAGTTGAGGCCGATCAGGTCGATGCCGAGCGGCTCGAGGGCAGTCAGCGCGGCGCCGATCTCCGAGCCGAGCAGCATGGTGCCCGTCGTCTCGACGGTGACCTGGGCGAACACCGGTACGGCGAGGCCGGATGCGGTCACGGCGCGGCGCGCCCCGACGATCGACGCCTTCGTCTGGAGCAGGTCCTGCGACGTCTCGATCAGGATCGCGTCGGCGCCGCCCTCGATCAGCCCGGCGGCGTTCGCCTGGTAGGCGTCGCGCAAGGTCGAGTAGGCGACGTGGCCGAGCGTCGGCAGCTTGGTGCCCGGGCCCACCGAGCCGATGACCCACCGCGGGTAGTCGGTGGTGGAAAACCCGTCGGCGACCTCACGAGCGATCCGGGCTCCGGCGAGGGAGAGCTCGTGGATCCGCTCGCCGATGTCGTACTCCGCGAGGTTGGCCAGGTTGGCCCCGAACGTGTTGGTCTCGACGGCATCGGCCCCGGCCGCGTAATAGGCCTCGTGCACGCCGCGCACGATGTCGGGCCGGGTGACGTTGAGGATCTCGTTGCAGCCTTCCAGGCCCTGGAAGTCGTCCATCGACGGATCGGCCGCCTGCAGCATGGTCCCCATGGCCCCGTCCGCAACAACGACGCGTTCGCGCAGGGTCTCGAGCAGGGAAGGCTTGGACATGGAGGAATGATCTCTCGGCAGGCGGCGTGAAGCACCCAGAATAGCGGCCGGGCGCGCCGCACCCTCCCTCGGGAGCACGTACCCTGGCACGGTGACCGAGTTCGACGGCTTCCGCGACCTGCGCAATCCCGTGCTCATTGGTGCCTTCGAGGGCTGGAACGACGCCGGTGACGCGTCGACGGCAGCGGTCGAGCATCTCGAGCTGGTGTGGGAGGCCGAGCCGTTCGCCGCGATCGATCCGGAGGACTACTACGACTTCCAGGTCAACCGGCCGACCGTGACGCTGGTCGACGGGCTGACGCGGCGAATCCAGTGGCCGACGACGAGGTTCTCACTGTGCCGCCTGCCCACGCGCGACGTCATCCTGCTGCGCGGTCTCGAGCCCAACATGCGCTGGCGCACCTTCTGCGAGGAGATCATCGACATCAGCCGTGAGCTGGGGGTCGAACTCGTCGTCACCCTGGGCGCGCTGTTGTCGGACTCGCCGCACACCCGGCCGGGGCCCGTGACGGGTACGGCGAGCGATCCGGCGACCGCCGAACAGCTGGGCGTCGACCGGTCACGATACGAGGGCCCCACCGGAATCGTCGGCGTCTTCCACGATGCCTGCGGGCGCGCGGGAATTCCGTCGGTGAGCTTCTGGGCCGCCGTTCCGCACTACGTCGCTCAGTCCCCCGCGCCCAAGGCGACGATGGCGCTGCTGCAGCGCGTCGAGGAAGTGCTCGACGTCGCCGTACCGCTGGGTGGCTTGATGGAGCAGGCCGACGAGTGGGCGCAGCAGGTCGACCAACTGGCGGCCGAGGACAGCGAGGTGGCGGAGTACGTGCGCTCGCTCGAGGAACGCGAACCCGAGGACACGCTGCAGGAGACCTCCGGCGATGCGATCGCGCAGGAGTTCGAGCGTTACCTGCGCCGCCGCGGCGGCCAGCGCGGCGCCGGCGAGTCCTGACCGCGAGCGCTGTCAGTCGCGCCGCAATTCGATGACGGCGCTCTGGCCGTCCGCCCCGTCGTGGCAGCGGCTGGTGTACCCGGCCTCGTCGCCGTGCGCGGCCGCGGCGGCGTACTGCCCGGCGTGCAGTTCGACCAGCAGCCGAGCGTCAGGTGCGAGCCACGGCAAGGCATCTCGGATCAGCCGGCGAACGTGATCGAGCCCGTCGACTCCGCCGAACAACGCACCCGGCGGCTCGTGGGTTCGCGCTTCGCGAGACAACAGCGCTCCAGCCCCAGTGGGTGTGTACGGCGGCGCGGCGACCAGGATGCTGACGCGTCTGCGCAACGACGCGGGTGTCCCGGACAGGACGTCGGCGTGGTGCACCCAGGCCGAATTGG